>JAZOBV010000101.1:0-2656 GCA_045596145.1 Candidatus Pelethomonas sp. | reverse complement strand
TGGGCAACCCCGCCCTCTCCATGGAGGAGGAGTACGCTATCCGCCGCAAGCTGGTGGAGCGCGCTCTCGAGGCTCTGACCATCGAGGTCGAGGATCAGACCATCTTCGAGGTCTAATTCAATCGGTTTTATCAATCGTTTGTTGTAAATCAAACATTCCTATCCAATTTATTGAAATTGGAGTCTACTTGACCGGATGACCGATATGGGGTATACTGTAAAGTAGCCCCCATATCGGGTATTCTGAAGAAAACAGGAGCTTATACAACATGAGCAAGATTTATGATGTTATTATCCTGGGTGCCGGTCCTGCCGGCCTTGCTGCCGGTCTGTATGCCGGCCGCAGCCGTCTGAGCACCCTGATCATTGAGAAGGGTCAGGACGGCGGTCAGATCGCCATCACCGACGAGATCGAGAACTATCCCGGTCAGAACGTTGAGGGTGAGAGCGGTCCCAGCCTGATCGCCCGCATGACCGAGCAGGCAAAGAAGTTCGGTGCCGAGCGCGTCAGCGATGTCATCAAGAGCGTTGAGCTGAATGGTGATGTCAAGAAGCTGGTCGGCAACAAGGGCGAGTACGAGGCCAAGTGCGTCATCATCGCCACCGGTGCTTTCCCCAAGCCTATCGGCTGCGAGAACGAGGGTAAGTTCACCGGCAAGGGTATCTCCTTCTGCGCTACCTGCGATGCCTCTTTCTTTGAGGACTTCGAGGTTTACGTGGTTGGCGGCGGTGATAGCGCCGTTGAGGAAGCTATGTACCTGACCAAGTTCGCCCGCAAGGTGACCATCATTCACCGCCGTGACGAGCTGCGTGCCGCCAAGTCCATCCAGGAGAAGGCCTTTGCTAACCCCAAGATCTCCTTCCTGTGGGATACCGTTGTCACCAAGGTCGACGGCGACGAGCTGCTCAGCTCCATGACCGTTAAGAACGTCAAGACCGGTGAGGAAACTATCATCGAGGCTGACGAGGACGACGGTCTGTTCGGTCTGTTTGGCTTCATTGGCTACAATCCCAACTCTCAGCTCTTTGAGGGTATGCTGGAGATGCAGAACGGTTACATCGTGACCGATGCTGACATGCACACCAACATCCCCGGCGTTTTTGCCGCCGGCGATATCCGTGTGAAGAGCCTGCGTCAGGTTGTTACCGCTGCCGCTGACGGTGCTATCGCTGCAATGCAGGCTGAGCACTACATCAGCAACCATTGATTTTAAGCAGTTTTTCTGCTAAAATATCTCTATCATAATACTTAAGGAGGACATTCCAATGCTTGAGCTGGATAAGAATACTTTTGAGGCCGAAGTTCTTCAGGCCGAGGGCACCATTCTGGTCGATTACTATGGTGATGGCTGCGTTCCCTGCGCCGCTCTGATGCCCCATGTCCACGGCTTTGCCGAGGTCTATGGCGACAAGATCAAGTTCTGCGCTCTGAACACCACCAAGGCTCGCCGCCTGGCCATCAGCCAGAAGATTCTGGGTCTGCCCGTTATCGCCATCTACAGAAACGGCGAGATGATCGATTCCCGCGTGAAGGAGGAGGCAACTCCCGAGTCCGTTGAGGAAATGATCAAGAAGTACATCTGATTGTACTTTTCCCACTGATAGATTCCGTAAGGTTTCTATATAAAAATCTTTAAAGAAGGAGGAAAAGAAACCATGGCAATTTTAGCTGGCAAGAAGGTTATCATCATTGGTGACCGTGACGGCATTCCTGGTCCCGCTATCGAGGCTTGCGCCGAGTCTGCTGGTGCCGAAGTCGTGTTTTCCTCGACGGAGTGCTTCGTCTGAACCGCCGCTGGTGCAATGGATCTGGAGAATCAGAAGAGAGTTCTTGCTCTCTCTGAGCAGTACGGCGCTGAGAATACCGTCGTTCTGCTGGGTGCTTCCGAGGGTGAAGCTTCCGGTCTGGCCGCAGAGACTGTGACCGCCGGTGACCCCACTTTTGCCGGTCCGTTGACAGGAGTCTCGTTGGGACTCACGGTTTACCATGTGTGCGAGCCCGAAGTGAAGGCCGAGTTTGATGAGGCTGTTTACGAGGAGCAGTGCGGCATGATGGAGATGGTTCTCGACATCGACGATATCGCCGGTGAGATGAACGCTATCCGCAGCGAGCATTGCAAGTACCTCTAATTCATATCGGGAATTAGACAGACATGCCATAAAGGGGCGGCGGCTGGAGCCGCCGCCCCTCTTTCGTTGTTTCTGTCACTATAAATGGCTGCAGGAGCATCTCGCGCACAGCGCCGCCACTATGTTGGAACAGAAATGGAAACATGACCGCAGCAGACACTTCGCTGCTGCATCGATTTATAGCGATTGACGGACTTTCAGGTCCGTAAAAACAATTTGAGAAAGGCTGTGGACATTATGAAGAGTGTTATCAAGGGCGCCGGATATATTCTGGTGCACACCCCCGACATGGTTCTGCACAACGGAACCACTCAGCCCACCGTGCGCATCGTCAATCCCGTGAGCGAGTATCTGAAGGAGCTGCCCAGCCATCTGCGTTCCTTCGATCAGGTTCTGGCTTATTGGCCCAACCAGGTCTATATCGGCAACAAGACCCCCGAGGAGCTGGCCGCCGTTGCCCAGCCCTGGTATGACAAGGAGTGCGACGTCAATGCCCGTTACGGCAAGTTCGGCCAGATGATGCCCCA
>JAZOBV010000100.1:0-8571 GCA_045596145.1 Candidatus Pelethomonas sp. | reverse complement strand
CGCCGGAGGCTGAACCAGCTTTCGAATAGCCGGTGCTCTCCCTGCCGCGCCAGAGGCATGAAAAAAACCAACAAAAAGCCCTCCGCCCCAGTGTATGGAGCGGAGGACTGCGATATTCTTTTATCTTACCATGCCTTGATCCAGCCGGGCAGATAGGTCTTGGGATCAACACGCTTACCGTTTTCCACGATCTCATAGTGCAGATGGGGACCGTTGGAGATACCGGTGGAGCCGGTCACGCCGATGACCTGCCCCTGCGTGACGGTGTCACCCTCCTTGACGGAGCGGCTGCTGAGGTGGGCATACAAGGTGGTGTTTCCCTTGCCGTGGCTGATGACGATGTAGTTTCCGTAGGAGGAAACATACTTGGAGGTGATGACCACACCGGCTTTTGTGGCAAGCACCTTGCTGTCATAAAAAACGCCGCCGATATCCACGCCCTTGTGATTGGTGGAGGCACCGGGGATGCCGGTGTCGCGTCCGCCATAGTCGGAGGTGATGCGCCGGCTGGTGGTGACAGGCCAGATATAGCCGCCCACGGATGCTTCCCACTTCATCTGCTCAGCAAGCTCCTCGGTCTTTTTGAGGATCTCCTGCTGGATGCGGTCTTCCTCTTCTTCAATTTCCTTGAGGATGGCCTCATTCTCGGCAACATTTGCCTGAAGCTGCTGCACCAGCTCGTTGGCCTCCTGCCGCTGGGTATCCAGATCCGCTCGCTGCTGCTCCAAAGTGAGCTTTGCTTCCTCGGCCGCTGCCTTCAGCTCGCCCTGATAGAGAAGCTTTTCCTCGATCTGGTTCTTGATGGCACTCAGCTCATTGAGAATGCTCTGGTCGTAGTCGATGACCACCTGCACATCCGACAGGCGGCTGAGCAGATCGGAAAAATCTGTCGCCTTGAAGAGCACTGACCAGAAGGAGGGAACGCCTTCTTCCTCCATCGCTCTGGCACGGCGGCAGAAGAGGGCATAGGTCTCCTCCTCCGCGCGGCGGTTCTCCTCCAGCTCGTATTCCGACTGGGCGAGAAGCGCCTCGTAGCCCGCGATCTGCTTTTCGGTGTTGACGATCGCCTGCTCGGTGGTGGCGATCTGCTGGTCGAGCAGATTGCGGAGCTGGATCGCCTTGGTGCGGTCATTTTTCAGCTCAGCGATCCTGCGTTTTTGTTCAGATTGCTGCTGTGCCAGCTCCTTGGCATCGTCCTTCAAATTGTCGATATCCTTCTGTGTTACCGCTTGAGCCTGTCCCACTATCGGGGTCTGCTCCGGCACAAGGAGGGATACGAGCATCAGCAGCGCACAGGCAAGGCGCGCTATGCGGTTCAGCTTACGTTTCACGGATAGTCCTCCTTTTACCGACTTACACCTGAAGAAACTTGCGGATAGCGGCAAGGCTGCCGCCTACGCCGATCAGCATACCTGCTGCCATGAAGATCACCGCGACATAGGCGCGAAGCTCCGCGAAGGGCATCACGGTGATGAGGTTGATGGTGTCGTTGGTGGCAACAGACTGCGCCACAGCCTCGTACAGTCCCCATTGCAGAAAAAAGGCGAGGATCGCGGAGAACAGACCCAGCAGGAAGCCTTCATAAACAAAGGGCCAGCGGATAAAGCTGTTGGTGGCGCCCACCATTTTCATAATAGCGATCTCATCGCGCCGGTCAAAGGTGGTGAGCTTGATGGTATTGGCGATGATGAACACGGAAACAATGAAGAGGATCGTGATCAGAATGGCGCAGACGATGCCTGCCACATTGCGGATCGTGATAAATCCGGCGGCCTCCTCCTCGTAGGCGTTGACATCGGCAATGCCCTCCACCGCCTCCAGCGCGGTGCGGGTCTCACTCATGTAGCCGATGTCCTTGAGGTCGATGGCGAAGCGGTGGCGGAAATTCTCGTCCGGCAGGCTCTGAAACAGCTCGTCGCCTTCATACCGGGCGCGAAACGCCGCGGCGGCCTCGCTGTTGGAGATAAAGGTCACCCGCTCCACGTTGCTGACCGACAGCAGCGCGGCTTCCAGCGCTCTTGCCTCGTCAATGGAGTAGCTTTCGTCCACAAAGGCGAGCATCTGGTTCTGCTCCTCCATATCCTTCAGCATCTCATTGGCGTTCACTGCCACCAGCGTGAAGGTTCCCATGATAAGCAGACATGCCACCGTGATGCCGATGGCGGCAAAGGACATGAACCCATGCTTGAAAAGGTTGCAGGCACCCTCCTTGATAAAATATAAAACGTTATGCTTTCCCATTAAGGCTTCCTCCCGTAGTAGCCCTTGCCGTCGCTTACTACGCGGCCGCGTTCCAATGTGATAACTCGCTTGTCAAACCGGTCCACCAGTCCCCGCTCGTGGGTCACGACCAGCACGGTGGTGCCCAGCTCGTTGATCTGCTCCAGCAGACGCATGATCTCCAGAGAGCGGGCAGGGTCCAGATTTCCGGTGGGTTCATCGGCGATGATGGTGCTGGGGTTGTTCAAAAGCGCGCGGGCGATGGCCACACGCTGCTGCTCACCGCCGGACAGCTCCGAGGGCAGCCGCATGGCTTTGTTTTCCAGTCCCACCAGCTCAAGACAGTAGGGGATACGCTTCTTGATCTCGCGGCTGCTGGCACCTACCGCGCGCATGGCGAAGACCATGTTGTCATACACCGTTTTCTGCTCGATCAGACGAAAATCCTGAAAGATGATGCCGATGGTGCGCCGGAGATGGGGGATCTGCCATTCGCGGATATTGCGCAGAGAGAAGCCGTTGACCATCACACGTCCGTCGGTGGGTTCGACCTCGCCAATGAGCAGCTTGATGACCGTGGATTTTCCGCTGCCGGAGGGGCCGACCATAAAGACGAACTCTCCGTCCTTGATCTCCATCGACAGTCCGTTGAGCGCGTGAGTACCGTTGGGGTATTCCTTTATTACATCTGTCAGTCGTATCATGTTATGTTCTTCCTGTAGCTCTCTGTTTGTTATGTAAACTCGAAAAAACCGGGCTTGTGCAAAAAATTATAGAATAATCATACACATAAAACCACCGTTCGTCAAGAGGTTATACCGGATGTTCACTGCGCAGAGATTGGGAGGAGAAGAAAATTATGTAAACGAAAAGGAGCTGGCAGCCTGTGCTGCCAGCTCCTGGGATTATGTAGCTTACGCTTCGATGCCGCGGCAGGTCAGATACTTCTTGACCATCAGAGCGACCTTGAATGTGATGGCGTCGTCAAACTCCCGCAGATCCAGTCCGGTGAGCTTCTTGATCTTTTCCAGACGGTAGACCAATGTGTTGCGGTGGACGAACAGCTTTCTCGCGGTTTCGGAGACATTGAGGTTGTTCTCAAAGAACTTGTGAATGGTGAACAGGGTCTCCTGATCGAGGGAGTCGATGGGGTTCTTCTTGAAAACCTCCATCAGAAACATTTCACACAGGGTGGTGGGGAGTTGATAAATCAGACGGCCGATGCCGAGGTTTTCGTAGTTGATGACGCACTTCTCCGTGTCGAACACCTTGCCGACCTCAATGGCGATCTGCGCCTCCTTATAGGACTTGGCGAGGTCGCGCAGATGGGTCGCCACGGTGCCGATGCCGATAACGATGCGGTCTGTGGTCTTGCTCTGCAGCTCTTCCTCCAGCATGGCGGCAATGCGCTGGATCTCCTTGTCGGTTGCGTTGTCAGCAAGCTGGCGGATCAGAGCAACGTCGTTATCGCCGATGCTCAGAACGAAATCGTTCTGGCGGTCAGGGAACATGGCCTGCACTGTTTCCAGCAGGGTAGCGTCCGAGTTCTCCAGCTGACGAATGAGAAAGACTCCACGGGAAACCTCGGGGGCAACATGCAGTTCCTTAGCGCGCAGATAAATATCGCTGAGCATGATATTGTCAGAGATGATATTCTTGATAAAAGAGCATCTGTCGTGCTTTTCCTCATAGTAGTTCTTGGCTGCACCCAGAGAAACGACGGACATGGCGCAGACGCTGCGGCTGACCTCGTCATCTCCCATGGCAAACACCGCGTAATCAAAACGGGCACCCCAACCGCTCAGAGCGCGGAAGGCCTTGCCGTCGATACACACAAGCGCACCCTCGGCGCGGTTGATGCCGTCCACATATTCGGACCACTTTGCTCCGATCAGACTAAGATCGCTGCAGGAAATGACCGTGCCGTCACCGTCGATCACGCCCAGCACCCGGTCAGTTGCCTCCTTGATCTGCAGGACTACATTCTGAAAGATCCTTCCTGACATAGCGTTCTCCTCCATGGTACAATTTATCGGCAGTTCTTTGTGCAATATGCCGTACTCATGAGCTTATTATATCGTGTCTATTTTCGTTTTGCAAGACATTTTTTCTTTTTTCACCAAAAAATATTACCTCTTTTTGACGAATTCGTAGATGAAACAAAAAATCAGACCTGTCCGCCGATGGAGCGGATCTCATCCTCTGTCAGAAAACGGTACTCACCCGGTGCCAGAGAATCATCCAGACGCAGTGCGCCCATGGAAAGTCTCTTGAGATAGATAACTGCCGCGCCCCGGCTGGCGGTCATGCGCTTGACTTGGTGGAATTTGCCTTCCCGCAGCGTGATAAGCACTTTTGTGCCGTCCTCCAGAAGCTCCAGTCCCGCGCTCATGCACTCGGTTCCGTCAGCAAGGGTGATGCCCGCTTCAAACGCCTTGATATCGTCCCCGCCAAGCGGCGCGTCCAGCTCGGCGTAGTAGACCTTGTCCACATGGCTCTTGGGGGAGAGCAGACGGTGGTTCAGCTCGCCGTCATTGGTCAAGAGAAGCAATCCCTCGGTGTCCTTGTCCAGCCGCCCGACGGGGGAGAGGTCCAGTCGGCGCAGCTCGGGGGAAAGAAGATCCAGAACGGTTTTCTGCCGCTTGTCCTCTGTTGCGGTAAGCACGCCGGCGCTCTTGTGGAGCATGATATAGGTGAATTTTCGGTAACCGATGTCGACACCGTCTACCTCGATCCGGCTTGCGGCGGGATCGACCTTATCCTCTGCGCTTCTGGCGGGGTGTCCGTCCACCAGTACGCGGCATTCCTTAATTAAAAGCTTTACCTCACGGCGGGAAAATTTGCCCGTGGAGGCGATCAGCTTGTCCAGTCGCTGTAATGACATGATAGTTGTCCTTTCATAGTCCTGATCCGGTCTGCATTGCTGCCTGTTTACTGATATTATTATGCACCGATCAATTTTCATCTGTCAATCCGGAAAATAGTGACCGTTTCCATATTTCCCGACAGTTTTTCCGGTTTCTGTTTGCTACAATAGTCCCCGCAAGAGAAACGGAAAGGGGGACAGGCTGTGAAGATCGGAGGATTGGTGATCGAACAGCGCGTCTTGGCACAGGGCGCACGGGCGCTGCTGTACGGCACAGGAGGCTTTTTGACTGTTTTATGCTCGCTGGAGGGACGCGCGCCACTGGCGGCGGGACTGCTGGCTGCCATATATCCGGGGAGAGATGCCGCCGCGGTGTTGGGCGGCGCACTGCTGGGCGCGGCGGTGTTTCTGAATTTCGGGGCGGCGCTTCGCTGCGGCGGTGTGCTGGTGCTGATCGCTGCGGTGCTGGGTTCATTTCGGGATACGGAGTGGATCGCAAAGCCTCTTTTCCGCCCGCTCTGCGCGGCGGGAGCCACACTGTGCGTGGAATTGGCTTATACACTGAAGCTGGGGCTGACAGGGGAGAGTGTGGCGCGGCTTGCGGCGTGTACCGCACTGGCAATGGTGCTGTGCCACTACTGTACGCTGACACTGCGCCGCGCTGTTGTTCCATGCCGGCGGGAGAAAGGTGAGAGCAGAAGCTTGCGGGAACGGCTGCGCATGGGAGCGGAGGCACTGCGCTCTGTTTATGAGAGCATCAGCCCGAACGGACAAAAAACGGAGGAAAATCCGGCAGTCATTTTTGACCGGGCGGCTGAGGTGGTGTGCCGCGGGTGCGCGCTGTGCGAGGTTTGCTGGAGCCGGGAGTATATTTCCACGTTTAACGCGTTCAATGACGCGACACCTGCCATTCTGGGGCGGGGACGGGCGGAAAAAAGTGATTTTGCGCTTCATTTTTCCAGCCGGTGCATTCATTTTCCACAGTTGATCTCCGCCATCAATACGGAGGTGTCCGCGCTCCTTCTGCGCCGTGCGTACCGCCGCCGGCTGGAGGAGGAGCGTCAGCGCACACGGGGGCAGTATGCCCAGCTCAGCGAGCTGGTGGTTCAGACGCTCGCCGCGCCGGAGCCTGCCGCGAAGCAGGGGAAGGAGGTCGCCTATGATGTTGCTCTTTCGTCTGTTCCCAAGGATGGGCAGCGGGTCTGCGGCGACAGTGTGACTTATTTTAAGGGCGGCGGGAGACTCTTCCTTCTGCTCAGCGACGGCATGGGCAGTGGTCTGGAGGCGCAGCGGGAGAGCAAACTGGCACTGCGGCTCATCGAGCAGTTCCTTTCTGCGGGAATCGAGGCGGAAAGCGCCCTGCGCACGCTGAACGCTGCCCTGAACCTCCGTGCCGATGAGCAGGGGAGCTTTACGACCATTGATCTTCTTTCTGTGGAGCTGGTGAGCGGTGAGGCACAGCTTTTCAAATACGGTGCCGCGCCCACCTACATCAAGCGGCAGGGCGCGGTGCGGCGCTTTACGGGAAATGCCCTGCCCGCCGGTTTGCAGGAGGCGGACAGCAGTGTGGCACCCATCCGTTTTCCGCTGGAGGGAAATACCTTTGTTCTGATGGTCAGCGACGGCGTTGCCGACAGCGGAGACGACCGCTGGCTGCTGGATCTGCTGGCAGGCTGGCAGGGGGAGGATCCTAATGAACTGGTATCGCTGGTGATGCGGGAATGCCGTCGGCGGCGCGGCGGCGATGATGATCAGAGTGCGGTATGCCTTTACCTGCCTGTGCAAAATCGGGGACGGCGGGAGGTATAATCCGGGCGCAGTCGGGAAAGACTGGAAGCATCTGAAAGGGAGAGAGGTGCGGTGAGTATGGTGAAAGGTACATCCCGGCGAGTGATCGTGGTGGATTCTCCGGACCCGGAATTTTTTGAACAGGCGATCTTTATTGTGAGAAATGATGTGTATGACCGGCAGGGCGTGACGGCACAGCAGGTGCTTGGCGAGGCGTGCCGCATTGCCAGAGGCTACGCTGCGGCTGCCACTGTGCCCCGCTGGAGAAAGGTTCCCTGGTGGGTATGGGCGGCTGGTGCGGCGGCAGCGGCGCTGCTGATTTTGGTACTGCTGTAAGGGGTGAAGCTCTGGATTGGTACTATATGGCGGGTTGCTGGTGATAGCTTCTTGACATTTCGTGCAGAAGAGAGTAAAATTATCACGGTAAAGCGAAAAAGAACTGTGCAGTTGCTTTGCTGAAAAAGCAGATTTTCTGTAAAAAGAGAGGAAAATATTGTTATGAAGTATTCTCACGGTGCACAGACAGTGGAAACCATCAGCGGCAAGCGCGCGATCAAGTCCGGTGCGGTCGGCGCAACGAATGTTGAGGAAATTCGCTGGCTGGTCAATCAGTTGGTCACCCTGTCCGGCGCGTGGAAGGCCACCGGTTGGGCATATGTCGTGGATATCACCAAAATGTCCCCTGCGTCTCCTGAGGTCAGCGCGGAGCTGATCAATCTTCATAAGCAGCTGACTGCGGCGGGCTGCAAGGCCATGGCATTTGTGGAGGGCAGCGCGTTTATGCTCGCCGCTCAGGCAAAGGAGCATCAGAAGCAGTCTCATGCTGCCATTCAGGAGGGTCACTTCAGAACGGAAGCCGAGGCGCTTGCCTGGGTCGATACCATTATCCACTGATCGAATAGAGCTTGAGGCAGTGCGAAAAGTTTTTTCGCACTGCTTTTTTATGGGGATATATTGTTTCCTGCTGCCAGTTCCGCGGCGCTATCGGGGCGTTTGACGCGGTGGAGTATTACGAGTAAAATTACATAAGAAAAAAGGAGTGCTGCTGCGTTGCCGCAACAGCACTCCTTTTTGCGTGTAATAGCTGATAAATTGTTGTTTATCTTACTATGATTGATTTATTGTGCCGCTGACGTGGCAGATACCCATTATCTATCTGATAGCTGGTTCAGCCTCCGGCGGGTGACTTTCTCCTTGGGCGAGAAAGTCACCAAAGCGCCACATAAGGGGATATCCCCTTATGTATCCCCTTGAGAGTACGGCGCGCAAATCGTCTATTATCGGCACTTTCTTATCGAAAAGGCGAAGCATTTGCCCCGCTCATCCGCTCCTGCGGTATGTTTTCGCAGTCTGTGCCTTTCTTTTGGAGTGCCTAATTGGGGTGTGCGCACCGTAAGACCGCTGCAACAGCAAGGCACGCCGAAGCAAAGGCAGAAAGTGACCATTTATAACGGGGTAGCGGGTGAGCGGGGCAAACGCGGTGCGTTTCCTTCGAGGGTGTGCCGATAAGCAGCCGGGAAAGTTCATTTTCTGTCCAAACGGGGATATTAAGGGGTGTCCCCTTAACGGTTTTTGGTGACTTTTGTCCGCACAAAAGTCACCCGTCGGAGACAGACACCAGCTATCAATTAGATGATGCTATCTCTGCTGCTTCGCAGCACGGTAAAATCTAAATTGTCATGTAAACAACAATTTAC
>JAZOBV010000099.1:0-6712 GCA_045596145.1 Candidatus Pelethomonas sp. | reverse complement strand
TGCCGAGAGAGAGGGGAGTGACGTCAACGAGAACTATGCCCTCAACGTCGCCGGAGAGAACACCGCCCTGAATGGCAGCGCCCAGAGCCACGCACTCGTCGGGGTTGATGCCCTTGAAGCCTTCCTGGCCGATGATGGACTTGACCATCTCCTGAACTGCGGGAATACGGCTGGAGCCGCCGACCAGCAGAACCTTGTTGATCTCGCTGGGCTTGAGGCCGGAGTCGGACAGAGCCTGCTTGACAGGGCCCATGGTCTTTTCAACCAGGTGGTGGGTCAGCTCGTTGAACTTTGCACGGCTGAGAGTCAGGTCCAGATGCTTGGGACCGGTGGCATCAGCGGTGATGTAGGGCAGGTTGATGTTGGAGCTCATAACGCCGGACAGCTCGATCTTGGCCTTCTCGGCAGCTTCCTTCAGACGCTGCATGGCGACCTTGTCGCCGGAGAGGTCGATCCCCTCTGCCTTCTTGAACTCAGCAACCAGGAATTTCATGATGCACTCGTCGAAGTCATCGCCGCCCAGACGGTTATTACCGGCGGTAGCCAGAACCTCAATAACGCCGTCACCGATCTCCAGAACGGAAACGTCGAAAGTACCGCCGCCCAGATCGTAGACCATAATCTTCTGATCGGTCTCCTTGTCCAGACCGTAAGCCAGAGCGGCTGCGGTAGGCTCATTGATGATACGCTTGACCTCAAGACCTGCGATCTTACCGGCATCCTTGGTAGCCTGACGCTGGGAGTCTGTGAAGTATGCGGGAACGGTGATGACTGCCTCAGTAACAGTCTGACCCAGATAAGCCTCGGCGTCAGCCTTCAGCTTCTGCAGCACCATGGCGCTGATCTCCTGAGGGGTGTAGCCCTTGCCGTCGATGGAAACGTGGTAGTCGCTGCCCATCTCACGCTTGATGGAAGCGATGGTGCGGTCGGGGTTGGTGATGGCCTGACGCTTTGCGACCTGACCGACCATACGCTCGCCGGTCTTGGCGAAAGCGACAACAGAGGGGGTGGTGCGGTTGCCTTCGGCGTTGGCGATGACGACAGCCTCGCCGCCTTCCATAACAGCAACGCAAGAGTTGGTAGTACCCAGATCGATACCGATGACCTTAGACATAATTTTTGTCCTCCTATATAGAAAATAAATTTTTAACTTGATTTAGTTTGCCACCTGAACGGTAGCAAAGCGGATCACCTTGTCACCCAGCAGAAAGCCCTTCTGGAAAACGGTGGCAACGGTGTTTTCACCGAGATTTTCATCCTCAATGTGCATCACGGCGTTGTGCTTTTCAGGATCAAAGGGCTGACCCTTGGGGTCCTCAATCGTAACGCCCATCTTCTCCAGAACGGAAACAAGCTGGTTGAAGATCATGACCATGCCCTTCTTGTGGGCATTGTCCTCGTCGCCCTCCTGCGCGGCAGCGCGCTCCAGATTGTCGTACACCTCAAGGAACTTTGCGATGGTGTCGATCTTGGCATCCTGATAGATGGTCTCCTTCTCGCGGGTGGTGCGCTTGCGGTAATTGTCGTACTCCGCAGCCAGACGCAGATGCTGATCGTTCAGCGCTGCCATCTGACCGGCAAGCGCCTCCATCTTTTCCATCTGCTCACGGGTGAGGGTGAAGGTTTCCTCCTGTGCGGTCTCAGCACTTTCCGCTGTTTCTGCGCTTTCCGGCTCTACAGGGGTGTTCTGTTCCTCCATAGGGGTGGGATTTTCTTTCTTGCTCACGGTATATTATCCTCCTTCGGGGGTAGCTGATTATTTTTTCCGAACATTTTTGTAAGGCTTTCCGCAAAATAACTTAAACGCGCCGCCACCTTTGCGTAATCCATGCGGGTAGGACCGACCACGCCGATCAGCCCCCGCATATTGTCGCCAATATCGTAGCTGGCGACCACCACACTGGCATCCCGCAGCGCCTTGTTGACATTTTCCGGACCAATAAGGATCTGCATAGGTGTATTTTCATCCAAAACCGGGAGATTATCCTTCTGATCCGTCAAAAGGCTCATCAAATCGTTCGCCTTGGTGAGATCCTGAAATTCCGGCTGCATAAAGAGCTGGCTCTGTCCGGTGGTAAATACCTGATTGTGATTTCCCTTATCCATGACCTCCATCGCGTACTCAACCGCAAGGGACAGGGGCATGAACAGCTCCGCGCCGAGCTGCGCGGCAAGCGCCATCAGCTTATTTCCCATTTCCTCAGCGGGGATGGCGGTAAAGTGCGTGTTCAGGAGATTTGCCAGTGCCGAAAGCTGATCCGCAGGCACCGGAAGCTGGCTTCGGATCACCTGGCTTTTCACCCGGCTGTCGTCCGTCATGACCACGGCGATAAAGCTCGCGCCGTCCACCGGAAGCAGATCATAGCGCCGGACGGTGATGCCCTTTTTCCCCGCAGCGACGGCGTAGGTCGGGTAGTTGACAAAGCTGGAGACCATCTTTCCCGCCTGCGCGATCACGCTGTCCAGCTCGTGCATCTTACCCGCAAGGGCCGCGTCGATCTCCTTTGCCTCCTCGCCGGACACTGAGCTTTTTTCCATCAGCTCGTTGACAAACAGGCGGTAACCCTTAGCCGACGGGATGCGTCCCGCGCTGGTGTGAGGCTGTTCCAGATAACCCATCTCCACCAGATCTGCAAGCTCGTTGCGGATCGTGGCAGAGCTGACGCTCCCGCCCATCGCCTCGGCAATATACTTGGAGCTGACCGGCTCGGCAGAATCAATGTACCGCTCGGCGACCACCTTCAATATTTGCTTTTTACGGGCAGTCAATTCCATGCTGTTTTCTCCTTTAGCACTCTTCATCCCTGAGTGCTAAAGGAAGTGTATCACCAATATCCTCCGTTGTCAATACGCTTTCTTGTCTGCAATTTGAACATTTTGTAAATAACCTTTGAACGGAATGCCTGGAGAGCCAAAAGACAATTATTTACAAATATATGTGATAGTGGTATACTTATTATAAGTAGACTTTGATAATTGCGCAAACTGTTCAAGGGAGTTGATCGATTTGGAAGTAAAGAATCTGCCGCAGCATGTGCAGGAATGGATGCAGGAGATCGAAGCGAATGTCGTTGCAGACAACGACCGCATGATGGAATACTGCGCCAGGCTGGAGCAATATGCAGACGAACACAACGAAGGCTTCCTCAAGGGCTTCACTCTGTTCTACCGTGGCTTCAACCGCTATCTCAACGCGCGTCTGGAGCAGGGCATGGAGGATCTCTCCGCCGCGTTGAACTATCTGATCTCCGCCGAAGCTTGGGGGATGGTCGCCCACACCTATAACTCCATGGGCAATATCGCGGATTTTCAGGGCGACATTTCCCTTGCCATTGATTGCTATATGAAGGGATTGTCGCTGGCAAAAGAGCATCACAGTCCACAGATGGAGTTCAATCTTCATATCAACATCGCAAATGTATATATCGGTCTGGAAGCTTATGAAAACGCGCTTCAGATCATGCAGCGCTGCGAGGAGATTCTGGAACGCAAGATCGACATTCCTCCAGGTCCGAAAGTCGCAGAAGCGGCGAATCTCGCCAACTGCTGCATCCAGCTGGGAAAAACAGAAGAGGCACTGGCAGTTCTGGATCGATTGAAGACGAGCTGCGAGGAAAATCCGCGCACAACGACCCGTCTGTTGATCGATATTCTGGAAACTCAGCTTTACCATGCTTCAGGAAATACCGCCGCCCGGGATGCCGCCATTGAGAGACTGGGTGCACTGGAGCTTGAAAATATGGACATCTACGACGCACTCAGCGAACTCTGCCGTCACGCCGAATTGCTGCTGGAGATTGGCAAGCTCACCGAGTTCCATGCCCTGCTCAGCCGAATCGAAAAGCTGGCGGATAGTCCCAATGTTGAGAAGCGGGTGCTGGATCTTCGTCTGACATACTATAAGAAGATCGGCGACCATGAGAATCTTGCCAAAATGGCAATGAAGTATTATGTCGTCGCCGAACGGCGTGAAAACGAGAGAAACAAGATCGTCAGCCACAACATCATCACCAGAATGAGTCTGGATGAGGAGGAGCGCAGACGCAAGGAGATCGAGCTCTCCAATCTCATGCTCAAGCAAAAATCCGAGCGGGACGCGCTGACCGGCATGAACAACCGCTACAAATTCAACGAACTGGCAGAGCTTGCGTTCCACCGGGCACATCTCAACGGCACCCCGCTGACTATTGAAATCCTTGATATTGACTGCTATAAGGAATTTAACGACAATTACGGTCATCAGGCGGGTGACGACTGTCTGGTAAAGCTTGCTGACGCCATCCGCTCCATGGAGGAGTATGCCGGTGTACATACCGCCCGCTACGGCGGCGATGAATTTGTCATCATCTACGAAGAGTACAACAAAAATGACGTAGAGAAGATGGCGCAGCGTCTTAAGGACAGGGTATATGCTTTGAACATTGCGCACAAGGGCTCCACAGTCAGCGACCGCGTCACCATCAGCCAGGGTCTGTTCCACAGGATCCCCTCCGGCAGCAATAAACTCTGGGACTTCCTCTATGGTGCGGATATGGCACTGTACGCAGTCAAAAACCGCGGGAAAAACAACTATTATATCGGCACTGCCTTTGATGAGGTGCGCCAACACAGCAAGGACAAAACCTCTTGACAAAACAACAGCGGAGAGAACGGTCAAAACACCGCACTCTCCGCTGTTCCATTTCTTTCAAATAAAAGATTTTTAAGTTTTGGAAAAAACCGAAAATTTTACAACAAATATTTACAAGCAAGGATAAATATTGTATAATTACATAAAATTCGTTTACATTCCAAAATTCTTGAAAATGTAACAAGGAGTTGGTTGGTCATGAATCTTGATAATTTCCCCGCAAAGGTTACACAGCTGATGGACGTAATCAAAGAAACCGCACTTTCCAACCCCGAGGTGTTTGAAGAAAACTGCGTCAAGCTGGAGCGGTATGCCTATGAAAACCGCATCGAATATCTGAAGGGCTACTGCCTGTATTACAGGGGCTTTGCCAGCTATGTCGCCGCTGATCTGGAAAACAGCATGAGCTATTTATCCGAGGCTCTCAGCCGTCTGATCACCGGCGAGGACTGGCGTCTTGCCACCAAGGCATACAATGCAATGGGTAATATCGCGGATTTTCAGGGTGACAGCTCTCTGGCGATCGATTGCTATATAAAAGGTCTCTCCATGAGCCGGGAGCACGAGATCCCTTCCGCTGAGTATGACATTCTGAGCAACATCGCCAATGTTTACCTCGGACTGGGTGAGCCTGCTCCGGCGGTGGAAATGCTGCTGGAGTGCAACCGGCTGGCAGAGCGTTCCGGCCCGTTCCATATTGATTCGATGATTATTGTTTATGCCAATCTCTGCCAGTGCTATATTCAGCTCGGCGAGATCAAGAAAGCGGCGGAGCAGCTGGAACAGCTCAAGAAGCTTTGCGCGGAGCATGATTCCGGCATGAGCGATATCTCCATGGGAATTCTTGAGACAGAGCTGTATCACGGACTTGGCGATACAGAGGCACGGGATGCCGCCATCAAGAAGCTGGGGGATCATAAATTCGGCAGCATGAACGTTTTTGACGCGCTCAATGAGCTGTGCCGTCACTGCATGCTGCTGCTGGAGATCGACAAACTGGACGAATTCCTGTCGATGGTGGACCGCATTGAATTCCTCGCCAACGGTCCCGTAGTGGAAAAGCAGGTCCTTGAGCTGCGCATGAGCTACTTTGAAAAAATCGGAGACCGGCAGAACTATCTGGAAATGGCAGGCAAGCATTATATTGTCTCCCAACAGCGTGAGAAGGAACGAAACAAGGTCATCAGCCACAACATCGCAACGAAAATGCGCCTGGATGAGGAGGAGAACCGCCGCAAGGAGGTGGAGATGTCCAATCTCATGCTCAAGCAGAAGTCTGAGCATGATCCGCTCACCGGCATGAACAACCGCCACAAGCTCAACGAGCTGGCAGAGCTTGCATTCCACAAGGCATATCTCAACGGCACTCCGCTGACGATGGAGATCCTTGATATCGACTGCTACAAGCAGTTCAACGACAATTACGGTCATCAGGCGGGCGACGACTGTCTGGTGAAGATCGCCGATGCCATCCGCTCTATGGAGGAGTACGATGGTGTTCATACCGCACGCTACGGCGGCGACGAGTTTGTTGTCATTTACGAGGAGTATACAAAAAAAGATGTTGAGAGAATGGCGCAGCGCCTGCAGGACAAGATCTACAATCTCAATATTGAGCACAAGTACTCTCTGGTGAGTGACCGCGTGAGCATCAGCCAGGGTCTGTTCCACAAGATCCCCTCCGGCGGCAACAAGACCTGGGACTTCCTCTACGGTGCGGATATGGCACTGTACGGCGTAAAGAACAGTGGAAAGAATCACTTCTATATCGGAACCGATTTTGAAGAGGTGCGCCAGCGCTATAAGAACGCCCGCGCCGAAGCGGGAAAAAAGTAAAGCATACAAAACAGGACTGCTGCAGCACAGCTTGCAGCAGTCCTGTTGGGTTGTTTATGAAAAATTCGGTAAATTGTTGTTTGCATGACAATTTAGATTTCACCCTGCTGCGAAGCAGCAGAGACAGCATCATCTAATTGATAGCTGGTGTCTGTCTCCGACGGGTGACTTTTGTGCGGACAAAAGTCACCAAAAACCGTTAAGGGGACACCCCTTAATATCCCCGTTTGGACATAAAATGAACTT
>JAZOBV010000098.1:0-38128 GCA_045596145.1 Candidatus Pelethomonas sp. | reverse complement strand
GAGGGTCCACCCGTTCCCATTCCGAACACGGAAGTTAAGCTCGCTTCTGCCGAAAATACTTGTCTGGAGACGGACCGGGAAGATAGGTAATGCTGACACGAAGAACAGGACAGTCTTTTGACTGTCCTGTTTTTTTATTTTTGCCGAAAAGTAATTCAACAAGAGCTGTGCTGCACGGAATAAAATAAAGCGAAGAATTGAGCGGTTTACAGCGGTAATTTAGTCAACTTTTTCTCAAAAAGACTTGTTTTTCACTTTTAAAAGTGGTATAGTACGTCTGCCTCAAAAAAATAAAGAAATCAGGTGTTGTGTTGTGGAAATCTTAATCCAACTTTCAGTCTGTCTGGTTGGCGGACTGATGCTTTCCCGTGTTGCAAAAAAACTGAGTTTGCCCGCGGTCACTGCGTATCTGGTCGCCGGTCTGCTGATCGGTCCCTACTGCATCGGTGCGTTGAATGTTCCCGGTTTGGGCTTTGCCAGCATGGAACAGGTCGAAGTTTTGAGCATTATGAGCCAAGTTGCTCTCGGTTTCATTGCGTTTACGATCGGAAATGAGTTCCGTGTGGAGCAGCTCAAGCACATGGGGCGACAGGCTGTGGTCGTTGGTATTGCGCAGGCGGTCTTTACCACGGTGCTGGTCGATATTGCCCTGATCGTGCTTCATTTTATCAATCCGGAGCTGATCTCTATCTCAGCCGCTATCACGCTGGGTGCAATCGCTTCCGCTACCGCCCCCGCTGCTACGCTGATGGTCGTTCGTCAGTATAAGGCAGACGGTCCGTTGACGAAGCTTTTGCTGCTGGTGGTCGCTATTGACGATGCGGTTGGTCTGGTGTTGTTCTCCGCATCCTTCGGTGTGGCTACTGCGCTGCAGAGCGGCAGCGTGAGTATTCTCTCGGTAGTCGTTGAACCGCTGGTGGAAATTGTGCTGTCTCTGGTGCTGGGTTCTCTGAGTGGTCTGGTGCTTTACTGGGTCGAGCGGTTCTTCCACTCCCGCAGTAAGCGTCTGTCCATCTCCATTGCCTTTGTGCTGCTCACCGTTGGTCTGTCCATGATGAAGTTCGAGGTTGCGGGTATTCACTGCGGTTTCTCGCTGCTGCTGGTCTGCATGATGTGCGGCACGATCTTCTGCAATATCTGCGATTTCTCTGAGGAGCTGATGGCGAGGATCGACAGCTGGACTGCACCGCTGTTTGTTCTGTTCTTTGTTCTGTCCGGTGCAGAGCTCGATCTACAGGTTATTGTCAATCCTCTGGTTCTGCTGATCGGTATTGTATATATCCTCGTGAGATCTTTGGGTAAGTATTCCGGTGCTTATCTCAGCTGTGCAGCTACAAAGTGTAACGACCTCATTACAAAGAATCTCGGCATTACGCTGCTGCCTCAGGCGGGCGTTGCACTGGGTATGGCTCTGACCGCCCAGAGTCTTACTGATGGCGCTGTGGTGCGCAATGTGGTCCTCTTCTCTGTTCTGGTCTACGAACTGGTCGGTCCTGCTCTGACGAAGCGTGCGCTGATCGCCGCAGGCGAGATCAAGCCTGAGGGCAAGACGACTGCAAGAAAGAAGAATACCGGCAAGCCGGTCGTAAAGTTCAATATCGGGAAATAATCTTCATCAAGGTGCGTTCCGCATAGGAACGCACCTTGATATTATAGGGTGGTATTATGTGAAAATGCGGTATGCAAGAGTGAAAAAGTTTTTTGAAAAAATTTGAAAAAGTGCTTGACATTTTGGGGAAGTGGTGGTAAGATAACCATGTTGTCTGCGAGGACACGCGCCGCTAGCTCAGCTGGATAGAGCGTCTGGCTACGGACCAGAAGGTCAGGAGTTCGAATCTCTTGCGGCGTGCCAAGAGCATCTGCGAAAGCAGATGCTCTTTTTTGTAGACTTTCAGCCATGTTCGTGATAGAATGAAAGCTGTAAACTAGCTAATCAAGGAGGCTGCATCAATGGAAAAGGACGCATGGGGCGAGGTTCAAGGACACAAGTATTCTTTTTTTCAGCACAGGGAATGTGAGTATTTTCCCTGCCATGAAACGCAGCACCCGGAGGATTTCAACTGCCTGTTCTGTTACTGCCCGCTTTACGCGCTGGGCGAAAAATGCGGGGGAAACTGTGTGTACGGTCCGGGGGATATCAAGGATTGCAGCAACTGTCTGGTGCCCCACGGCAGAAACAGCTTGAATTACATTACCTCCCGGTTTATGGATCTGGCGGATCTTGCCAGCGCCAATAAACTCAGCGGGCAGGATAAGGAAAAGAACGAATAAAGAAACAGGGAGCGCCGCAAGTGCTACTTCCCATAGGTACAATTTGTGAACCATGGGGGTAACACCGATACGACAAAAACATCCACGAGTCATCGTTAGAAGGTGACTCGTGGATGTTTTTTGTCTTTTATTGAGAATGTTGATAATTGTTTTTTATATCTGTTGAGGGAAATCTCTGTTGTCTAAAACAATATATTTAATTATCGTTGTCCAACGATATGTCCAAACGAAACACATTGACTACATCCGCATCGGGGCAGCAAAATCGAATCTCATCGTTTTTGCTGCACGGCGGTGTGCCGCCATAGCGGAGAATGTCAATGTAAGGGAACGCGACATGCATCGCCATGGGACAGAGCTTGCCGCGTTCCGTATCATAATCAAAGGAATCCCCGATTTTGTGTCCGCGATGACAGCCGCAGCTGCCCAGTCGATCTACCAGAGTAATTCTGATTTTAGGTTTGCTCATTTTTACTCCCTTCTGTTGCGATTGCAACACATAGTATTTTGTTGTACAATAATCGCGAGGTGATCGAAGTGACAGACATCGTGAACAAAACAAAATCCCCGCTGTTCGATGGGATCTCGCAGACGGATCGCGTCACCATGCTCGGCTGCATCGGCTATCATGTTGCCGCATTTAAGAAAGGCGAGATCGTCGCCTTTGAGGAGGAGAATATCAAGCACATCGGCATCGTGCTTTCCGGCGCGGTGGATATGATCAAAGAAGACCTCTGGGGCAACAAAACCATGTTGGTTCGGATGCGGAAGGACGAACTCTTTGGCGAGACCTTTGCCTGCGGCGAGGACAACATCTCTGTTGTGACTTTCCATGTGAGCGAGGATGCAGAGATCCTTTTCCTGCCTTTCGATCGTGTGATGCATAGCTGTACCATGGCCTGCGTATTCCACCATCGGCTGATCGAAAACATGGTGCATATCATCGCCAATAAGAACCGCGATCTGATGCGCAAGGTGGAGGTCATATCCAAGAAGACACTTCGGGAAAAGATCCTCGCCTATCTCTCCATCCACGCGCAAATGCAAAACTCCCGCTATTTTGAGATCCCTTTGGGGCGAGTGGAATGGGCGGAGTACCTCTGTGCCGACCGCAGTGCTCTGACTCGGGAACTTGCAAACATGAAAGCGGATGGATTGATCGACTACGATAAAAACTGTTTCAGAATTCTCTGATCTTTGCCTCACTGCGTTTCGCAGTGGGGCATTTTTCGTTCAAATGTATACTCGCTTCGTCGGATGTCCACATGGAATATCTGACCGAGCGTTCCACTGTCAAGGATCTCACCCGGTGTTCCGGTGTGGATATCCTTTTTGTCGTCAATGGCGATGATGCGGTCGCTATATCGTAGTGCCTGCTCCAAATCGTGCAGCACCATGACGATCGTTTTCCCCTGTTGCTTCAACTCCGCAAGCAGATCCATAAGCATCAGCTGATACTCAATGTCCAGATAGGTAGTAGGTTCATCCAGGAGAAGAAACGGTGCATCCTGTGCAATCTGCATAGCGAGGTACACTCGCTGTCGCTCTCCGCCGGACAGTGTAATCAGACTTTTGTCACGGAACTCCTCTAACTGTAAAAGACGGATCGACTGTGAAATGATCGCCCGATCCTCCTCGCGAAGTTTTTTCGGATACCCCAAGTGAGGAAATCTGCTGTGAGCCATCAATCGTTCCACCGTGATATTCGGTGTGTTTCTGCTCTGGGAGAGATAGGAGAGCTTTTGTGCCCGCTCGCGGTCTGAGTACCCGGAAAGCTCCTTTCCGTCCAACAGGACTGCCCCATCCTTCGGTTGCAGCAATCCTGCGCAGCTTTTCAGAAGTGTACTTTTTCCGCATCCGTTCTTGCCGACAATCGTGAAGATTTTTCCCGGATCAAAGGACAGAGCCACATTCCGTAGAACCGCTCTGTTCGAGTAGCCGACCGTTAGTTCTTTCAGTTCCAGCACAGGTCATCTCTCCTTTCGCCCCAAAAGCATTCGAATAAACACCGGCGCTCCGATGATGGATAGTACGATGCCCACACTGAGTTCAAAGGGTGCGAAGGCTGTCCTTGCAACCGTATCGCATACAAGGAGCAGCAAGCTTCCCCAGATGACAGACAGAGGGAACAGTTTTTTGATCTCATCACCGACCACCAGTCTTGCCCCGTGGGGAACAATCAGGCCAAGAAAACCGATGAGTCCTGCAAAGCTGACGGAGCTTCCCGCCATACCGGCGGCGCATACCAGAAACAGGAGACGATATCTTCTGACCGGAACACCCAGCGAAAATGCTGTCTCGTCTCCAAGCGAGAGCAACTCCAAGGTGTCCGCTCTGAGCTGCACCACAACGAAAAGTGCTGCGATCAGAAAAACCGCCGGATACAAAACCGATGTCTGCACCGAGGACAGACCGCCCACGCGAAAGGACGCGTAGCTCATCTGAATATTGGGAAAGAAAGTGCAGAGCGCTTCGGATGCTGCATTCAAAAGACTGTTCAGCACCACGCCGGAGAGCAGAATGGTCATCCTGCTTGTGCCCGCCTTTCTGGACAGAAGATAGATCAGTATCACCGATACCAGCGCGCCTATAAACGCCGCCACAGGCTGCATCTGCGGGAATAAGGGGAAAATCAGCGCCGCGATCAGGGTCATGAAACCGGCACCGGAGTTCACGCCGATAATATTGGGTCCTGCCAGTGAGTTGCCGAGTAGTGTCTGGATGATGACACCGGCTCCCGCAAGCCCTGCCCCTGCAAACACTGCCGCCATCACACGAGGAAAGCGGATGTAGCGAAGAATATCCGGTAATTCCAAAAGCTGCGCTGGGGTATAGGTGACAACACCAACGCACAGCGCTGCCACCATCGACAGGAACAGCAGGGAAAGACTGCCGACAAAGATGCTTCGCTTACTGCGAAAGAAGTTGTGCCAGAATCTCATAGCTCTCCCCCCACCGTGCATTCGGTTTCTGATGAAACAGTTCCTTCTCCAGATAGAATATCCGACCGGTTTGAACAGCCTGCAAGGTATCCCAAATGGGATTGGAGGTCAACGATGCCTCCAGCTGTGCCTGTCCTTCTGCCAGATCACCCATGCAGGAGATAAAAATGTAATCGGGATCAGCCTGCACGATAGCCTCCAGACTCAACTCGGTGAGCAGACTATCTTCGCTGTCTGCAATATTGATACAGCCCAATTCCTTCAGCATTCCGCCCACCATATAGCTGCTGTCCAGAACCTTTACTCTGGAAGAAGATGTCCGCAGAACCAGCACTGTGGGATGATCTTCTCGCTTTCCGCTCTCGATAGCATCATTGATCTGTTGCTGTAAGGCGGCGGCATGAGTTTCATAGAGGTCGCTGCGTCCGGTAATATTCGTGAATACCTTCATGAGCTCCAAATAGTCGGAAAAGTTTTCTACATCGAAGTAGGCATAGGAAATACCCGTCTTTTCCAGAGTTTCAGCCAACGCCACGTGATTTGGCAAGCTGGCCATCAGCATCACGAAGTCCAGATTGGCAGACAAAATCGCTTCTGCCGACGGCTCTTTCAGAGAACCGAGATCAATCGTATCGTCCGGCAGCGCAAGAGCGCGTTCCGTTACTGCATCCTGGGTCGCGGCGCAGACCTCTCCGCCTGCCAGCAGCCAGCACTCTGCAAGGCTTCCGGAGCAAATACCGACTCTCTGCGGACTTAACACCGTGACAGTTCTGCCCAGTACATCCACGAATTCAATTCCATGTCCCGCCTGTTCGTTGTCCAAAGGTGCTGCACACCCCGACAGGAAAAGACATGCCAGCACGAATACCATAATTTTCTTCATCGTTCTCTCTCCATTTCTTAGTTGGTGGCTTTATCATAAATCAAACTTTTTTCCTATGATGTGACCTGTGCAACATCGACGATTTTGTTTGAGGGATATACTTCCAACGAAACCACAAAAGAGAGGAATGCATCGAAAAAATGATAGAGAATCATTATTTGCCGTTTCCATCCAGAATTCTGGAGGTCATTAAGCAAACAGATATAGAGTATACCTTCCGCATGGCGTTTACCGGCGAGGCAAAGCCCGGTCAGTTCTTCGAGGTGTCAATACCTAAATATGGCGAAGCTCCCATTTCTATCAGCGGCATCGGTGAAGGGTATGTGGATCTAACGATTCGCAAGGTCGGTAAAGTCACCGGTGAGGTGTTTGAGCATTATGCGGGGGATACTCTTCTTCTGCGTGGCCCGATGGGCAATGGTTTTCCTGTTGAAAAGTTCAAGGGAAAATCCCTTTTCATTATTACGGGCGGAACCGGACTGGCCCCCGTCCGTGGTGTGATCGAACACTTTGCGCAGTTTCCTGACGAGCGGGAAAATATGACCGTACTTGCAAGTTTCAAGAAAGAGGAAGATATCCTGTTTCACAAGGACATGGAGCGTTGGAAAGAGCGGATGAATATTTGTGTCACGTTGACAAGAGAAATCAGCTCGGGTGCCTGTCGGATAGGTCGAGTTGCCAATCACATTGCCGAGCTGATGCCCGATACACCGAAAAACACCATCCCGGTCATCGTCGGTCCATCGGAGTTGATGCATTCGTCAGCAAAGCTTTTGCTGGAGCTGGGTGTACCGGAAGAGAATATCTGGATCTCTGAAGAGCGCAAAATGTGCTGCGGTCTTGGCAAGTGTGGGCACTGCCGGGTGAACAGCACCTACATCTGTCTGGACGGCCCGGTATTCAACTACCCTGTTGGGAAAAAGCTGTTCGATTGAGAAGACTTGCAAATAACTGTATTTTGCGTTGCGTGTGCAACGTCAAAATTTGAAATTACCCGATACACTAACCATCAGAAAGAGTGATCACCTTAACCAAATCGCAGGAGGAGAAATTTATGGGATTTCATGTTACTGGCGAACAGTTTGACCAGTGGATCAAACAGCAAAACAAGACCCACGACATCTACGCCCCCAAGTGCTTTCTCGGCGGCAACACATTCTCTGACGTGGACTGCATCCGCTACGGCACAATCAACAGCGTCAGCGAGATCGTGTTCGATCAGAAGTCGCACTACTCGTTCAAGGAAGTGCTGACACCTATTTCCCAAACACTGTTTTTCTTCACCGAGGATCAGTGTAAAGAATCTGATCCACCGAAAAGGGGAGCCATCATTTTCATGCGCAGCTGTGACATCCATGCGCTGAAGCGGCTGGATGATATGTATCTGAACAATGGCCCCGAGGATTATTACTACAGACGGATTCGCGACAATATCAAGATCGTACTTATGGGCTGCAAGCAGTCTTTCGAGAGTTGCTTCTGTGTCAGCATGGGAACCAACATCTCCGAGAATTACGATATGAGCGTCAATATGCGTGATGGTGTTTACGAGCTCAACTGCAAGGACACTGCATGGAATCAGTTCTTCCTGGATATGGGCGCGTCCCGGCATCTTGTGGTTGCCGATCAGGTGCATACCAATCCAGTCACGGTGAAGATCCCCGATGATCTGACCGCTGATGTTGCACGTGCGTCCATGTGGGAGAAATACAACAAGCGGTGCATCGCCTGCGGCCGGTGCAATTTTGTCTGTCCCACCTGCACCTGCTTTACCATGCAGGATCTCTACTACTCCGACAATGCCGATGTCGGCGAGCGGCGGCGGGTCTGGGCCTCGTGTATGGTGGACGGCTTCACCGATGTGGCAGGCGGCGGCAGCTACCGCAAGAAGAACGGAGAGCGGATGCGCTTCAAAGTGCTGCATAAGGTGCTGGACTACAAAGCACGCAACGGCTACCACATGTGTGTTGGCTGCGGTCGATGCGATGACATTTGCCCGGAGTACATTTCCTTCTCCGCTTGCATCAACAAGCTGGAGAATGCCATGAAGGAGGTCTCGCAGCAATGACAAGAAACGACTACATCCCCTTCGCCTCCGAGATTCTGGAGGTCATCAAGCACACGGATATCGAGTACACCTTCCGTATGGCGTTTACCGGTGATGTCAAACCCGGCCAGTTTTTTGAGGTGTCCATCCCCAAGTACGGCGAAGCTCCGATTTCCGTCAGCGGTATCGGCGACGGCTTTGTGGAGCTGACCATCCGCCGGGTGGGAAAGGTTACGAACGAGGTCTTTGAGCACTATAAAGGCGATACGCTTCTGATGCGCGGCCCCTACGGCAACGGCTTCAACATTGAGGACTACACGGGCAAGGAACTGGTCATCATTGCAGGCGGCACAGGCGTTTCTCCAGTCCGGGGCGTGATCTCCTATTTTGCAGACCATGCAGACGAGCGCAAGGGAATGACGATCATCACCGGCTTTAAGTCGGTCAATGATATTCTGTTTAAGGACGATTTTCCTCTCTGGCGTGAGAGAATGAATGTGATTCTGACGCTGGACAGCGGCGAGGAGACAGAGCAGCACAAGATCGGCCTTGTCACCAAGTATATTCCCGATTTGGAGTTGGAGGATGTAAGCACAGCTGTGGCGATTGTGGTCGGACCGCCTGCCATGATGCGGTTCTCCGTCAAGGGACTTCTGGAGCGCGGCTTCAAAGAAGAAAACATCTGGATCTCTCAGGAGAGAAAGATGTGCTGCGGACTGGGCAAATGCGGTCACTGCAAGGTGGGTGATACCTACATTTGTCTGGACGGTCCGGTGTTCAATTACACCAAGGGCAAGATGCTGATCGACTGAGGAGGGAACAAAATGGATATCAATACCGCAAAGCTTAAGAAAAATGCGTTCCGTGTCACCAAGGAGCGTGGTCTGACTGCATCCCGTGTCCGTGTTCCCGGCGGTCATCTGGAAGCCAGGTATCTGGGCGTGCTGCAGCACATCGCAGAGGAATATGGCAACGGGACAGTACATATCACCAGCCGACAGGGCTTTGAGATCCCCGGTATCCCCTTTGAGAAAATGGATGAGGTAAATGCTGCGCTGCAAAGCATCATCGAGGGCCTGGAAATCAATCAGGAAGAAGAAAATGAAGGTTATCCCGCCGCAGGCACGCGAAATATCACCGCTTGCATTGGCAATCGAGTCTGTCCCTATGCCTGCTACGATACCACCGCCTTTGCAAAGCGCATCGAAAAGGCAGTGTTTCCCAACGATCTGCACTTCAAGATCGCACTCACAGGCTGTCCCAACGACTGCGGCAAGGTGCGTATGCACGACTTCGGCATCATGGGTATGACCGAGCCGCAGCTTGATCCAAACCGCTGTGTGAGCTGCGGTGCCTGTGTCAGAAAGTGCGAGAAGAAGTCCGTGGGCGCGCTGAAGCTTCAGAACTTCCGTCCCGTTCGGGATACAGAAAAGTGCATCGGCTGCGGCGAGTGCGTCATTAACTGCCCCAACCGTGCGTGGACACGCAGTGAACAGAAGTATTACCGTCTGACCCTGCTGGGCAGAACAGGAAAGAAAAATCCCCGCATGGGCGAGGATTTCATCAAGTGGGCAGATGAGGAGAGCATCATCAAGATCATCCTCAATACCTACGACTATGTGAAGGAGTACATTGACCCGAACGCACCCGGCGGCAAGGAGCATATCGGATACATTGTGGATCGCACCGGCTTTGAGGAGTTCAAGCGCTGGGCGCTTAAGGATGTTGTTCTGCCCGAAAAGGCGCAGGTCATGTCCCCTATGTACTGGAAGGGAATCAAATACTAAACAAGGAGGGATCATCATGCCTACTATGGAAGGTTGCCAGGGCAAGCCCCGAACCCCAACGCTTCACGAGAAGATCTGTCCCCGGTGCGGCAACATCATCGAGATTTTTTCCATCGATACTGAGGTACCATGCGATCACTGCGGCTTTGTGGCTTACAATGACACGCTGAGCTGTGTTCAATGGTGTCAGTATGCCAGGAAATGCGTGGGCGATGAGATGTACGAGCATATGATGGAGATTGCAGCACTGCAAAAGAAAAAAGCCGCCGAAGATCGGCAGCGGAAAAAGGAGGAAATTGCATGATCCGAAAGATCATTACTATCGACGAAGAAAAGTGCATTGGCTGCGGTTTGTGCGCTGAAGCCTGCCATGAAGGAGCTATCGGCATAGTGAACGGCAAGGCGAAGCTTCTGAGGGAGGACTACTGCGACGGTCTGGGCGACTGTCTCCCGGCTTGTCCAGTGGACGCGATCTCCTTTGAGGAGAGGGAAGCACCGGCTTACAACGAATCCGCCGTTCTGGCGGCAAAAAAGGCAAAGGAAACACCTCTGCCTTGCGGTTGCCCCGGCTCCGCCTGCCAGAGCATCAGTCATAGTCACGAAAGTGTGAATATGACTGTTCCCAGCGAGCTTACCAACTTTCCGGTGCAGATCAAGCTTGCTCCCATCAATGCCCCCTACTTCAACGGCGCGGAACTTTTGATCGCCGCCGACTGCACTGCCTATGCCTACGGCAATTTCCACCGTGATTTCGTGCGCGGTAAAGTAACGCTGATCGCCTGCCCCAAGCTGGACAATACAGACTATTCCGAAAAGTTGACCGAAATTTTTGCAAGCAATGACATCCGCAGTATCACTCTCGCCCGTATGACCGTTCCCTGCTGCGGGGGGCTTGCCCATGCAGTGCAAACCGCCATCGAGCGCTGCGGCAAGGAAATTCCGCTGCACACCGCTATCATCAGTCCCGACGGACAGATTATCTGATAAAGGAGATATCCACTATGTTTTGTTTTCAGTGTGAACAAACCGCTAATTGCAAGGGCTGCGCAGGCAATATCGGTGTCTGCGGCAAAAAGGCCGGTACTGCCGAGCTGCAGGATAAACTGACCGGCGCGCTGATCGGTCTTGCCAGATCCACCGAGAATAACGAGCATCTGCTCAGCGACTCCACTGCCGCTGTCGTAGTCGAGAGCCTTTTTGCTACGCTTACCAATGTGAATTTTGACGACGAGAGATTCTACCGCCTGCTGGAGTGGGTCGATGTGGAAAAGCGCAAGCTTGTCCCGGACTGCTACGCCTGCACCTCCCAGTGCGGCAGAAACAACGAGTATGATATGTCTGCACTGTGGAACGCCGACGAGGACATCCGCAGTCTGAAGTCCCTGATTCTATTCGGCATCCGTGGCGTAGCTGCCTATGCCTATCATGCCGCTGTTCTTGGCTATAAGGATGAGTCCATCCATCGTTTCCTCTACAAAGCACTCTTTGCCATCGGCATGGATGACTGGGGCATGAACGAACTGCTGCCCATCGTTCTGGAAGTCGGCGAAGTGAACCTCAAGTGCATGGCACTGCTGGACAAGGCAAACACAGAAAGCTTCGGTCATCCCGCCCCCACCGAGGTCAGCCTGACCGTCGAGAAGGGACCCTTCATCGTGGTCACCGGTCACGATCTCAATGATCTGAAGCTCCTCCTGCAGCAGACCGAGGGCAAGGGCATCAACATCTACACCCACGGTGAGATGCTGCCTGCCCATGCCTATCCCGAGCTTCGTAAGTTCTCCCACCTCAAAGGAAACTACGGCACCGCATGGCAGAACCAGCAGAAGGAGTTTGCCGCGCTTCCTGCGCCCATCGTCTTTACCACCAACTGCCTGATGCCCCCCAAGGACAGCTATGCCGACCGTGTGTTTACCACCGAGGTCGTTGGCTACCCCGGTATGCGTCACATCGGCGATGACAAGGATTTCACTCCCGTCATCCAGAAGGCACTGGAATTGGGCGGCTTTGCAGAGGATACCGCGTTTCCCGGCATCAACGGCGGTAATACGGTTCTGACCGGCTTTGCCAGAAACACCGTCCTGTCTGTGGCGGACAAGGTCATCGAGGCGGTCAAGTCCGGTGCAATCCGTCGCTTCTTCCTTGTGGGAGGCTGTGACGGCGCAAGAGTTGGCAGAAACTATTACACCGAGTTCGTCAAGAAGACGCCTGCCGATACCGTGGTACTGACGCTCGCCTGCGGCAAGTACCGCTTCAACGATCTGGATCTGGGTACCATCGGCGGCCTGCCCCGTCTGATGGACATCGGTCAGTGCAACGACGCCTATTCCGCCATTCAGATCGCTGTGGCTCTGGCAAATGCTTTCGGCTGCGGTGTCAACGACCTGCCCCTCTCCATGGTGTTGAGTTGGTATGAGCAGAAAGCGGTGTGCATCCTGCTGACCTTGCTGCATCTGGGCATCAAGAACATCCGCCTTGGCCCCACGCTGCCTGCGTTCATCTCTCCCAATGTGCTGAACTTCCTTGTGGAGAAGTTCGGTATCGCACCGATCAGCACGCCTGAAGAAGATCTCGCAGCTATTCTGGGAAATTTCTAACAAGAAACTATTCTCGTTTTCTTGTAATGTGATGAAAAGTTGTAGTAGACTTTTCATCCGACAGATGCTATTGTATCTTGCTATAAGGAGGCGAGATACATGAGCGAATTTCTCTATGATTTGTACAACCAACTATACACTCCCCTAACATTGGCTAAACAGAAGACAGAAATCTACGAGTGCCACCACAAGCTTATTGACGCGCTGGATCAACCGGAGCGCAAGCTGGTGCTGACGATCATGGACCGCAAAGACGAGGTCGCAGACGAGCTGGCATTTGACAGCTTTGTCTGCGGATTCAAGTTGGCACTGCAGCTCAGCACAGAACTCAAACTATACGAAGAAACACCACTGGAGCGTTCGAAAACCTTCGACGCTTCAGTGGTGTCTTCCATGTTCGGAGAAAATCAATAGAACCCTCCAGATTAAACCCGGCGCATCCTAGATTTAATCAAGAGAGCGGCAAGTTATTCGCAAAACGAATGACTCGCCGCTCTTCTTTTATCAATCTCCTGGATAATATGAGTTCCTGTCCAAGGTCAGACTGGTTGCGTAATCGTACTGTTCCTGCAGCCATTCCAGATATGTCTTCTTCATGATTTCCCAGAAGTTCTGCATATCCTCACTGGGTTCCTCTGTATGCAGTGCATAGTGTACGGTTCTCAGTGCATTGATGTATTCTACATTATCGCTGTAAAACTTCTTCAAAACGACCTTGGGATCTACATAAGTTCTGGCATCTTCCGAGCATCCCGAGCTGTAATAGAGCATTTTCAGTTTTCTCTGTCGCTCCGCTTTATCAGCCAGATTCGCAACAATTCGTTTATAGCGCATACGGATCTCCGGCACACCGCAGAAGCTGTCTTCCTCTCTCTGCCTGCTGGCGCAAAGATCCGAGCAGTATTTCTTTGTGTTTCGTTTTGGAACGAAGTACCGACCACAGAACTCACAACGCTTAATGTACTTGTCCTGTTCGACCACATAACGGAGAAGCCACTGGATCAGCTCATCAGGGGACGCAAACATATAGGATGTACCCCTCGGAACCTCAACGCCATGCTCCTGCAAAAATTTGCAGGCATGTCTGAAATCTTCCTGCAAGGTCACTTCTCCGGTTTTCAAAAGAAGCATCAGGCTTTCAAATTCGTACTTACCCAGGAGATCCGATGAGTTCTTCAATGTCAGCTTCATATTGGACAACGCCTGCTCCGTAAGCGATGACACCAAACCGTACTGGTCAAAATTCAAGTAGATCTGCAACCTCTGGCTGGGCTTGAGGGAATTGATAAACTTATCTTCTGAAAGATAAATGTCCTGAACGATCTGCATATACCGCTCACGATTATATCCTCCCAACCACTCCCGAAAAGCATCCTCGTTCTTAATGACTGCACCACGAGCCGCTGCCTGTTCTTCCTCTCCCTCGGGAAACAGCTTTTCCGTATGCTCTCCATTCAAAAAAACACACAGCAGCTCTCCTACAGTGCGAAACATATTGAATGTGTTGTATCGGCTGTCTGCATGATACAGCATCAGACAGCACACATCACCGATGATCTGCAGCATCAACGGGGCATTATTCTCTGTCATAGTCCACCTCTAAAAGCTATAAAGGATAATTTCTGTTTTCTTGTTATAGCTTATCACCTTCGATTACTGATTACAAGAACGATTTATTGTAAAATTATTGTTGTAGGGAAACACAACATCTTTTTACTTTGCACCTTGACAATTACACACCCGCCACCGGAGTTCATACTCTCCTGGCGAAGTACAGCCATGAAGCTCAACTTAGATGAGCGTACCAAGGGAGATGACAACGCGGCAAGAGTCAATTCAGTCTCTGTCGCAGGAAGGTGTACGGTGCGCGGCAGAAATTTTTGAAAAACCGAGAAAGATTCCCAGGGGGTATTCTACGCTTTTTTTGCCCTCTGTTTTCTTCAAATTGCAATATGAACACTGCTCCCACTTTTGAGTTTCACAGAGTGCAAAACGGTTCCTCACCACTTGCAAAAATTTTGCTAGCAAAGGAACATTCTGTATTTGCAAAACTTGTAGGGACTATAGAGGGAAAAGTATTCTCAGCTTTTCTTCTAAAATCTTTATACAAAGGAGGACATTCAATGAGAAATTTTGAAACACTCTACGAGGACAATTACTTTGTCAACAACAACTGTCTGTACGAAATCTGCGTGAGCTCGAAAGGCACGAGGGAAAAGAAGCTCTGCAACTTCGCTCCCTGGCTGGTGCGGGAGATCACCGTGGACGATGGCATAGAAACCAAAACTCACATCACCATCAGCGGCATCCACGAGGATGGCCGAACGCTGCCGGAGGTGGAGATCCCCGCTGAGGAACTCGCAAGCTTCAACTGGCTGAGCAACAGTTGGAGCATCGACTGTATTCTGGAACCCGGAAAAAATATCAAAGATCGTCTCCGCCATGCCATCCAGACCACAGCGCATCAGGTGGAACGCACCACAGTATACACCGTCACTGGATGGCGGGAGATCAACGGCGAATGGTTTTATCTCATGCCCGGAGATGATCAGCGAACAGTATCGCTCCCCGGCAAGATGGGAGTCTACAGCATGGAACGATACTGCGACGAAGCAGATATCTCTTCTGCCCTCTCACTTCTCAACTCCGGCATGGCTCCTGCCGAGATTCTATATCCCATGATGGCGTTCACATTCCTCTCTCCGCTCAATCATTTTCTAAAACTTGCAGGTCACGAACCCAAGTTTGTCCTCTTCCTCGTAGGTAAAACTGGAAGCCGCAAAAGTACGCTGGCAGCTCTGTTCCTCTCCTTCTTCGGAAGGTTCACAGGAGCAGAGCTGCCGCTGTCATTTCAAGATACTGCCAACAGCATCATCCAAAATTCTTTCAACTTGAAGGATGTACTCACCTGCATTGATGACTTCCACCCTTCTGGGCGCAACGATGAGCAGAAGCTTACCGATACCGCCCAGAAGATCATGCGCGCCTACGGCGACCGAACCGGACGAAGCCGACTGCGGGCGGACTCGTCTCTGATGGACTCCCACCCTCCCCAGGGCAACGCCATCATCACCGCCGAGTTCCCGCCGGACATTGGTGAGAGCGGAACCGCAAGATACTTCTCTCTGGAACTCGGGAGCTACGATGTAAATCTTGATCTGCTCTCTGCGTTCCAGAGACTGGCGGCGGATGGTACATTCCAAAGATGTATGTTCGGCTTCACGGAATGGTTGCGTGAGACTTGGTTGAACAATCCAAATCATTTCGTAGCTGTCCTGAAAAAGAACTTCGAACACCTGCGGGAGGCATTCCGCAAGTGCTGTCCCAACTGTCACGGACGAGTACCGGAAGCTGCGGCATGGTTGGAAATCGGAATGATGATGTTTCTCTCCTTCCTCAGTGACCGTCTGGGAGCGGAACGAGTTGCGTACAACGAACACATGGAAAAGTTCCGAACCATCCTTCTCCGCCTCGCGGCACAACAGGCCGAAAGCATCACCGAGGACAAGCCCACACATAAATTTGTTCAAAAGCTCTATGCACTACTGGAGAGCAATACCGTCTGCGTCCTTGACAAAAAGTCCCCTCCAGAATTCACTCCTGCAAACTGCATTGGATATGAGGATGCAGACTTCTTCTACCTGTACACAGAGGTATCCCATAAATCGGTACGAAAGCTGTGCGAGGAACAGGGCGAATCGTTCTCTCTGTCCTCTAGGCAATTGTTGAAAGCTCTTTCTGAAGAAGGTTGGATCGAAACCTCAGATGGACAGAACACCAAACCCGTCCGAATCGGTAAACATACAAAACGCATGATATGGCTCTCCAAGGAGAAAACCCGCGCCGCAGGCATGGGTATGTTTTAAACAGCCGTAACAAGCGTAACAGAACTTCCAATCCATTGCCGCAGTACGATTTCCGGATTCACACAATCAGTAACACAGGCGTTGCAACGAGTTGCACAGCCGTAACATGTAACGGCTCTGTTACTGCTATGCAACTGTTGAACGAAGTCTGGAAAGCATTGCAACCACTGCGTTTGGCGGCTCTGTAACTGATGTTACGTCTGAAAAACAGATACCCCTGCTACTAGCTGCAGCTACCCTCTGTTTGCCGCTGTGAGGCATTGTGTGCACCTTTTCCGGCGGGGACGAGAAAACACCCGTGGCGGAGTACTCGCCGAATGTGCGCCGCTGTGGGGCGAACACGGCGAAGCCTCAGTTTGAGATGAAACCCCCGCGAGGGAAGCGGTGAAAATTCCTCCCTTTAGGGAGGGCTAGCAGAGCGCCTGTCCGACATTGTCGGTCAAGCACAATGGGCGGGGCGAAGCCCCACAACCCCCTTCTATAATGAAACACGGAGGTGTGAACATGAAACAAAACAAGGATATCCGAATCACTTTTCGAGTCACTCCGGACGAGTACGACAACATCGTCGCCAAGGCAACCCAGGTACATATGACAGTCGGTGCCTATGTTCGCTCCGCCGCCCTGCGGCACAGGGTAACGGTGGTGGACGGACTACAGGAACACACCCGTGAGCTGAAGGGCATCGGACGAAATCTTAATCAGCTCACCATCCTTGCCCACGAAGGAAACATTCAAGTGGTCAACCTCGATGGAACGGCATCAGCACTGGAAAAGAACTATGCAGCTCTCTGTGAGCTGGCGGAACAGGAGCGACGATAATATGGCAACTGTAAATTTCATTCGTTACAAGAGCCAGAGCAAAACCGCTCTCTGCAAGGTGACGCAGTATGTGGAGCGGGAGGACAAGACTATGGAGGACGGTGAGCGACAGTTGGTCAGTGGACAAAACTGCACTTCCCGCTCTGCCTACCGTGAGTTTCTCGCAACAAGGGAGCTGTACCACAAGGAGAGCCCCGTCTGGTTTTACCACTACACGCAGTCGTTCTCACCAAAGGAGAACATCACGCCCCGGCAGGCGCACGAACTGGCAAAGGAGTTCGCCGCCCGAGCATGGCCGGACAGCGAGGTGCTGATCAGCACACACCTCGATGCCGCTCATATCCACTCACACTTCATCGTCAATGCTGTGTGTCACGAGACTGGTAAGATGCTTCGGCAAGGCCCGGAGACACTGAAGCATCTCCGAAAAATCTCGGACGAGCTCTGTACGAAGTATGGATACTCGGTGCTGTCGTCTCCGCAGAAGCACAGCGATGGCATGAGTGCAAGAGAGTATCGCTCCGCCGCTAAGGGCGAGAGCAAGAAGCTCCAACTCATGAATGTCATCAACGACTGTATGCGTCGAGCAGAAAGTCGGGAGCAATTCATTGCTCGGATGGAGCGCAGAGGGTACAAGGTTCGCTGGGAACCGAATCGCAAGAACATTACCTACACTATGCCGGACGGTTGGCAGTGCCGCGACCGCAAACTGTTCGGTGAGAAATATCTGAAGGAGATGATGGAGCTTGAATTTTCAGCACGAACAAAAATTATCTATGGAAGAACTCATGGCGAAGAACCGTCCCGAGCAGACAAACCCGTCAGTCCCAGAGTTGACTACATCTCCACAACCTATCGTGATCCAATGCGCTCTGCCGGAGCTGGTGGAACAGTTGGAGAGAATGGAGCAGATCTGTTCCGCACAGAGTCAGTCTCTGAAACTCCTGTCGGAGGTGCGCAATTCGTATCCGACCAGAATGCAGATGGAGGAACTGCTGAAGTCGGTACAGCACCTGGAAGCGATGGCCGAACAGGCTGGGAAGAAGAAAGAGAAGCGTTTTTCTCTTCCAAGATTCAGGCTGCCCAGACTGTATCTGCCGGAATGGGAGTGGCCCACAGTGTTGACCGTGGTGTGGATGTTGGCGGTGTTGTTTCTTCTGTGGTTCAGCTCGGTCGACGGATGGAGCAAGCTCAGTCTCATGCTCCGATGATCGACAGCACCACCCGGCGCTTCCGTGGTGACAGCAAGCAGCTCCACAAGGAGCAGGAAAAGAAAATCGCCCTCGGTCATAAGGAGGATGACCACGAGGACGATGTTAATTATTCGATGCGGCTGACCATGTAAGGTCGGCTGTTTTTGTGTCCCGACCGACGCGTCGGGAGAAAGGAGCTTCATGAAAAGCGAATTGGAACAGTATATGGAAACTGGTATTCTGGGAAGCTACATCCCAGAACGAGTCATTGGGCGGAAGGCTGAGGATACGGTCATGCCCGTCTTCCGCGATGCAGTCTATATCGAAAACGAAAGCAGCGTAGAACTTCAGCGCAGTATGACTGTGGGCGGACGAAGATTTCTTGTCCGCTCTATTTTCTCTGCCGAAGAAAAAGCCAAAACACCCACAGAGCGGATGCTCCAGATCATCGACAATGATTTGGAAAATGGTTCAATTTAAGGATAGACTTTGGGATGCCGATGCGGTATGCTTACTGTTACCGTATCGGCTTGCCCGGAAAGGAGTAGCAATGGCAGGCAACGAAAAGTACACAATCCTCTATGGCAGACTCAGTCAGGAGGATACCCAAAAAGCAAACAAGACCGATGATTCAAACAGCATACAGAATCAAAAGCTTCTGTTGGAGAAGTACTCTGCGGAGAAAGGATTCACCAACACACTCTTCCTGTACGACGATGGTTATTCGGGAACGAATTTCAACCGGCCCGGATGGCAGCAGGTCGTGGAACTCATGGAGAACGGGCAGGTGGAAACACTTATCGTCAAGGATATGTCCCGACTGGGTCGAGAGTATTTACAGGTAGGCCAGTACACCGAACTCATCTTCCCCAGCTACGGTGTGCGGTTCATCGCTGTCAACGATGGCGTGGACAGCCTGTATGAATCCACCAACGACTTCACACCCTTCCGAAATCTGATGAACGAGTTCTATGCCAAGGACTGCAGCAAGAAGGGACGCTCTGTGGTTCGGCTCAAGGCAGAGACAGGTGCCAGAGTCGCATCCAAGCCTCGATACGGATATATGAAAGATCCGGCAGATCCAAAGCGGCACATGATTCCGGATCCGGAAACTGCTCCGGTGGTGCGGTACATCTTCGACCTCTGTGTTTCCGGAAAAGGTCCCTCGCAGATTGCAAAGCAGCTCAAGGATGAGAAAATACCTACACCCAGTTATTATTACTACCAGAAGAATGGTGTGGAACTGAGCAAAGGTTGTCTCGCCGATCCGTATAATTGGGGACAGAGAGCCATTGCGGGTATGTTGGAGGACGAAACCTATCTGGGACATACCGTCAATCTGAAGTCTACCACACTGTCCTTCAAGAACAAAAAACGCATTGAGCGTCCGGAATCTGAGCAGCTTCGTTTCGAGAATACTCACGAAGCACTTATCAGTCAGCAGGTGTGGGAGATTGTGCAGGACATCCGCAAGCACAAGCGGCGCAGAGCAAACATGGCGGAGCAAAATATCTTCTCTGGACTGATCTACTGTGCAGATTGCGGAGGAACACTGGTACTGCATCGATCACATACGATGGATGCGGTGAAGAACAATTTCATGTGCTCCACTTACAAAAAGAAGGGCAAGGAGGTCTGTTCCGCTCACTACATTAGGGAGCAGGAGATCAGTGCGATTCTTCTGGATGACATTCGCCGCATCACACATTTCGCCCGTCAGAACGAGCTGCGCTTTGCGGAGCACATCCACAAAAAACAGGGCACGGAAACACAGCGGGAGATCTCTGTACTCCAGAAGAGGATCGACACTATGCAGAAGCGACAGACGGAGCTGGCAAAGCTGTTCAAGAGGCTCTATGAAGACAGTGTTCTTGGCCGCATCCCGGACGAGCAGTACCGCATTCTCTCTCAAGAGTACACTGCTGAACAGAAAGAGATACAGGAACACCTCCCCGTCATAGAAGCTCGACTTCAGGAACTGAAGGATGCCAGTTCCAACATCGCACGGTTCATTGAGAATGCCAAACGATACAGAGAGATCCCGGAACTGACAGCAGAGATCCTCCACATTTTCATCAAGCGGGTGGAGGTTGGTGAGCGTGAGGAAAAGTATTCCCGCACTGCACCGCAGGAGATCCGCATCTACTACAGGGACATCGGTCTGGTAGACGAACTGCCGCAGGCAATAACAGAAACAGTCGAAAGTGAAGTCGCTTAACGAAAAAGGGCGGCTGTGCCTCAACACAGCCGCCCTCCACAGGAACAAGTATTAAGTTATAGGGTAGGTTCACAAAATGTCCCTATGGTACGCTGGAGAACGGCGCTCCCTATATTTTTTTTACAAATCCGCGCGTTTACGCCGCTCCTCAACCTGAAGCCGGAATACCGCGCGCACCAGGCGATCCTGTTCCTTTTCATCCAAACCGATGAATTGACATCCAAAAATATTATTGAACCGCGCCTTTTCGATCCGTTTGACCGAACACAGAACAAGGAAAGGCTTTTCATTCGGCAAAACCTTGATATCAGACACCTGAATCTGATCCCCAACCTCAAACACAGCCTTCGAGCAGGCAAGAAGCAGTCCGCCGCCGCTGATATCCAGCAGCTTGCATTCCACTTTCATGTCCAGCTCCCTGCAGGATGCGGGATGCGCCCGCTTTAAGCGCAGAACCTTTGCTTCGACAGCTATGGGCTGGCGGTAGAAGCTGCGCCGATTCCAACCGTACCAATCGCACAGTTCGCCAACCTTCCACATATTGCTTCGGCTGCCCAAAATCGTGCCGTGGTACACGGCGATCCGTTCATCCGGCAGCTCGCAGCGAAGCTTTACCTCCGAGCCAAAGCTGATCGGTGGAACATCGCCGCCATCGGGGTCGAGCAGATACAGCGTGTCTCCGTCAAACTCGTCGACCTTTCCACTGAAAAGAACCTGTTCGTCTGACATAACGGCATCAAAAATCATGCCGTTTTGAATATTCAATACAGGCTTTTCTCTGATTTCCGTTTCCATCGTTTTCTTACGTCCTTATATGGAGATCAGGCACCAAAACTCATTTGATGCCCCGCTGTGTGCTTAACGCGCCATCAGAGCTTCGATCTCGTCGATCTTCAGCAGACGGTCGCCGATCAGATCCTCGGGTGCGCCGCTGGTGACAAGGATATCATTCTCCAGACGGATGCCGATTCCCTCCTCCTTCACATACAGACCGGGCTCGCAGGTGATGACCATGCCGGGCTCGTACTCTGCGCGGTCGCAGGGATCATGGGTGTCCAGACCCAGAGAATGGGAAACGCCGTGATAGTAGTACTTGCCAACGTCACTGTCGTCAGTGATGAGCTTGGCGGTACGCAGAGCCTTCTTGTAGAAGTCGATAACAGCCTGCTGGGACTCACGCAGAGCGACGCCGGGACGCATCTTGTCCTTGGACAGCTCCATAGCCTCCAGAACGATGTTGTAAAGCTCCTTCTGGCGCTCGCTGTACTTGCCGCCGATGGGGAAGGTACGGGAAACGTCCGCACTGTAATAGCCGTACTCTGCACCCAGATCCAGCAGCAGCAGATCGCCTTCTCTGGTGATGGTGTTGTTGTCGTGATAGTGGAGCATGACGGCATTGCCGCCGGAAGCTGCGATGGTGGTGAAGGCGTTGCGCATACCCTGACGGGCAACATAATGCTCGTAGTCCGCCTGCCACTGGTACTCATACTCACCGGGCTTTGCGGTCTTCAGCATCTGCTTGAGCGCCTCAATGGTCACATCGCCGGCGCGGCGCAGGCAGTCGATCTCCTCGGCGGTCTTGATGGTGCGCAGATTATAGACCAGAGGTGCGCCGTTGCGGATCTCCAGAGCAGGATACTTCTCGCGCAGCTTGCGTGCAAGCTCCTCGCTGGGAGTGGAAGCGGCATTCATGGAGAGGCGGTCGAAGCAGAACAGTGCCTTCATGGGAGGACCGCTGAGAACGCGGCCGTTGAAGATCTGACCGGCGACCAGACGATCCATGTCCTGATGGAAACGAACGGAGGAAACGGGCATACCACTGCGCTCGCTGGCCTGCTCGGGGGTGATCATCTCGCCGTTCCACTTGATGAGGAACTCATCGGGCTGGGCGATGTACAGCGTTTCGCTGGTGCCGGCGGCGGTCTTGCTCAGAACCAGCCAGACATTCTGCTCGTCAATACCGGTGAGGTAGTAGAAATTGCGGTTGACGGAGAAGGGGTGCATATCCTGATCGTTGCTCTTGACGGGAGCGATGCCGGAATGGAAGAACGCGACGCTGTTCTCCTCCAGCTTCTCCAGCAGCTTCTTTCGATTGCCTGCGTAAAACTCTGCGGTCATAGTAGCCTCCTGTAAATATGATAAAATTAATTATTAACCAATATAAGCGGCCAGCAGCTTGAGGGTGTTCTCAACGCCCTTCTTATGGCTGCGCTCGTAGCCGTGGGACGCGTAAACACCGGGACCAATGAGACCGTGGCGCAGGTCGTGACCGGCGCGGAGGGTCGCCTCCACATCGGAGCCGTAGAAGGGATAAATGTCCACGGCAAAGTCGGCGCCGCCGCGCTTTGCGGCATTCACCAGAGCGGTGACGATCTCGTAGTGGTAGGGGCCGCCGCTGTCCTTGGCACAGATGGATACCTTGCGCTCATCGCAGCCCAGCCCATTGCCCACGCAGCCCATGTCCACACTGATGGCTTCGGTAACGCCTGCGGGGACGGAGGCGCTGCTGCCGTGACCGACCTCTTCGAACACGGTCACATGGCACCAGACACGGCGCTTGGGGCTGACCTTACCCTCCTTCACTGCCTTGGCAAGTCCCAGGAGGATAGCAACGGACAGCTTATCATCCAGAAAACGGCTCTTGATGAAGCCGGACTCGGTGACGGTGGTGCGGGGATCGAAGCAGACGATATCACCGGGCATGATACCGAGCTTCTCGGTATCCGCCTTGCTCTCAACCTCCTCGTCGATGACGATCTCCATCGAATCAAAGGTGCGCTTTGCGGAGGAATAGTCGCCGTTGACGTGGACGGAGGCGTTTTTCAGCTGGCAGGTGCCGCTATAGATCCTGCCCTCGCGGGTAACGATGCGGACGTTCTCTGCTTCAGCGTTGTTGGCGTTCATGCCGCCGAGGTTGGTGAGGTTCAGACGGCCGTTTCCGGCGATGCTCGTCACCATGCAGCCCAACGTGTCCACATGGGCCTCCAGAAGCAGGGCATCGTCCTCGGGTGCTTCGGGGTTGATGCAGAACAGAACGCCGCCCTTGCGGGTCAGCTCAGCCTGAATGCCCAGATTTTTGCACTCCTCGATCACATACGCCGCGGCGTTGTGGGTATAGCCGCTGGGACTGTCGATGGCAAGCAGACGAACCGCCTGATCGACGCTGTAATTCACAAAAGCTTCCATAATAAAAATCTCCTTTTCGCTCACTACAGTATTAAACCATACATAAACCAATTTTACCACATCTTTTTTGATTTTCATAGTGCAATTTTAATTAATTTGGTGTATGATAGAAAACGAACGAAAGAATTCTAAAAAATTTCCTGAAAATTCGGTTCAATTTGATAATAAAAGGAAGGTATTTGCTATGGAAAATCGCGTTCTTGCCGCTATTGAGCCAAAGAATGTCCTGCGATTCTTTGAGGAGCTCTGCCAGCTTCCTCACGGTTCGGGCAACACCGAGGCCGCTACCAACTGGGCACTGGAGTTTGCCCGTGAGCGTTCCCTCGCCTGCCGCCGTGACGAGCTGGGCAACGTTGTCATCTGGAAAAAGGCTAGCCCCGGCTACGAGGATCATCCCACCGTCATGCTGCAGGGGCATCTGGACATGGTGTGCGTGAATGACACCGATGTGGAGCATGACTTCACGAAAGATCCCCTGAAGCTGTTCGTGGAGGACGGTTACATCAAGGCACGCGGCACCACTCTGGGTGCTGATAACGGCATCGCCATCGCTATGGCAATGGCAGTTCTGGACGATGATACCATGCCCCATCCTCCTCTGGAGGTCCTGATGACCGTGGATGAGGAGGTCGGTATGCTGGGTGCCGTCGGTCTGGACGGAAGTGATCTCAAGAGCCAGTACCTCATCAACATTGACTCCGATGTGGAAGGCGTTCTCACCGTCGGCTGTGCCGGCGGCGCACGCTCCGGCATCACTATGCCTGTTACCGCTTCCGAGGCACAGGGCGCTGTCTGCACCCTGACTCTGGATGGTCTCAGCGGCGGTCACTCCGGGGTCGCCATCAACGAGGGCTTCGCCAACACCAACAAGCTGATGGCAGATCTGCTCAACACACTGGGCGAGCTGCGTCTGGTAAATGTTGCCGGCGGCACCGCAGACAACGCTATCCCCTGTACTGCCAGCGCCACCATCGTTGTGGATGCTGACAAGGTCGAGCGCGTAAAGGCCGCAGCCGAGAGCTGGGCAGGCTATGCAAAGGCCGCCTGCCCCAAGGACCCCGGCTTTACCTTCACCTTTGAGAGCAAGGTCGGTACTGCCAATGCTCTGAGCATTGAAGAGAGCAAGAAAGCCGTGGATCTGCTGCTGGCTGTGCCCAACGGCATTCAGAAGATGAACCCCGACATGCCCGACCAGGTGCAAACCTCTTTGAACCTCGGCATGGTGTCCATGGAGGACGGCGCTCTGCGTCTGACCTTCTCCCTGCGCAGTGGTGTTGCCGCTGAGAAGGATGCCATGGCAGCGGAGCTGCGTGCCATCTCTGAAAAGTTTGGTGCTGACTACCGCCAGAGCGGTGATTATCCCGCCTGGGAGTACCGCAGCGAGTCCGTCCTGCGCGACACGATGGTGCGCATTTACACCGAGCAGTACGGCAAGCCCCCCGTGGTGGAGACCATCCACGCAGGTCTGGAGTGCGGCGTTCTCATGAGCAAGGTTCCCGGTCTGGACGCAGTTTCCTGTGGCCCCAACCTGCTGGAGATCCACTCCACTCGTGAGCGCGCGGAGATCGCCTCCATCGAGCGCAGCTGGAAGTACCTCAGCGCTGTTCTGGCTGCTCTGTAAGTAATGTTCATAAACAAATTGTAATATCGAAAGGAGATAATACATGAAGTTTTCTGAAATGACCTATAAACGTCCTTCTCTGGACGAGCTTCGTAAGCTGGGCGAGGAAGTTCTGAGCAAAATCGAGAACGCATCCGACGCGCAGACTGTTATTGATACCTACCTGGATTATGATAAGAAGTTTGAGGAAGTCAACACCATGGCTTCCCTCAGCTACGTGCGCTACACCATCGATACCCGTGACGAGTTCTACAGCGGTGAGAACGATTTCTACGATGAGAACATGCCCGTTCTGCAGGAGATCGGTCAGAAGATCGACCTCGCCATGCTGAACTCCAAGTTCCGCCCCGAGCTGGAGGAGTACTTCGGTAAGCTCCTGTTCACCAACATGGAGATCAGCGTGCGCACCATGAAGAGCGAGATCATGGATCTGATGATGGAGGAGAACAAGCTCCAGAGTGAGTACCAGAAGCTGCTGGCTACCGCCACGGTGGAGTGGAACGGTGAAATGATCCCCCTGCCCAAGCTGGGACCCTACAAGCAGGATCCCGACCGCGCTATCCGCAAGAAGGCCTTTGAGACGGACGGCGCGTGGTTCGATGCCCATCAGGCTGAGCTGGATGAGCTGTACGACAAGCTGGTGAAGAACCGCACCGCTCAGGCAAAGGCTATGGGCTACGACAACTACCTCGCCCTCGGCTATGACCGACTGGGCAGAAACTGCTACGGTCCCAAGGAGGTCGCTGCCTTCCGTGCGCAGGTCGTCAAGGACATCGTTCCTCTGGTCGCCGCCGTCAAGGAGGACCGCCGCAAGAGACTGGGGCTGGATAAGCTGAAGTTCTACGATGAGGGTCTGTCCTTCGTGGACGGCAACGCCATCCCCCAGGGTACTGCGGACGATATCCTCGCTGCCGGCCGCAAGATGTACGACGATCTCAGCGCTGAGACCCGTGAATTCGCAGCGGAGCTGTTTGACAATGAGCTGCTGGATGTTCTCAGCAAGGAGGGCAAGGCTCCCGGCGGCTACTGCACGAGCCTTCCCAGCTACAAGGTTCCCTTCATTTTCTCCAACTTCAACGGCACCAGCGCCGACGTTGACGTTCTGACCCACGAGGCCGGTCACGCCTTCGCCTTCTACCGTGCCATGAAGAAGGGCTACATCAGCGCTCTGCAGGGTCCCACCATCGAGGCCTGCGAGGTCCATTCCATGTCCATGGAGTTCCTCACCGCTCCCTGGCACAAGAACTTTTTCGGTGAGCAGACCCGCAAGTACGAGATCGACCACTGTGAGGATGCTCTGATCTTCATTCCCTACGGCTCCATGGTCGATGAGTTCCAGCACATCTGCTATGAAAATCCCGACATGACTCCTGCCCAGCGCAATGAGAAGTGGCTGGAGCTGGAGACTAAGTACCGCCCCTGGATCGACTTCGACAACCTGCCCTTCTACAGCCGCGGTGCTGTCTGGCAGCGTCAGACCCATATCTACACTTCCCCCCTGTACTACATTGACTACTGCCTTGCCCAGACCGTCGCATTCCAGTTCTGGATCGCTTCCATGGCAGACCGCAGCGACGCATGGGACAAGTACCTGCGCTTCGCCGATGCCGGCGGCACCAAGACCTTTAAGGAGCTGGTGGAGTGCGCCGGGCTGAAGGTGCCTTACGCCGATGGTGTCATCCGTGAGATCGGCGAGGCCATCTCCAAGTGGATCGCCGCCAATCCCCTGTAAACCGTTTTAAATAAAATCACGCCTGCTACCTGCAGGCGTGATTTTTATTCTTTTATCAGTTCCACAGGCTGCACACGAGATCCGTGTAGCCGGAGGGATCATCGATGGGGAGCCCCGCGATGAGCTTTGCCTGATTGAGCAGAACAGCGGCGTACTTCTTCGCCTTCTCGGGATCGTTCACGCGGGCATTTTCCAGTGCGGCAAAGGCAGCGTGGTCCACGTTGATCTCCAGAATACGCTTTGCCTTCATGCCCAGCTCAGGCTGTACAGCGTTGAAATAGCGCTCCATATCGAAGCTCATGCCGTCACCCGCGGTCAGACAGACTGGATGGGTTTTGAGCTTCTTGGACACGCGGATCTCGTCCACGCTCTCACCCAGTGCCTCCTTGATGAAATCAAAGGTATCCTTGTGGGCATCTTCGTTCTCTTCAGTGGCAGCGTTATCCAGCTCCAGATCGCCGTCGATGGCGGAGCGGAAGGTCTTTTCCTTATACTCACGAAGGATGCTCATGAGCATGTCATCCATGGGCTCAGTGAGATAGAGGATCTCAATGCCGCGCTCTCGCAGCAGCTCGGTCTGGGGCAGATTGTCCATGGCGGCAAGGTTCTCGCCGGTGGCGTAGTAGATGATCTTCTGATCCTCGCTCATGCGGTCTACATACTCAGCAAGGGTGACCATCTTCTTCTCGGTGGAGGAGTAGAACAGCAGCAGATCCTGCAGGAAATCCTTCTTCGCGCCGTAGTTGTTGAGGCAGCCCACCTTGAGCTGGCGTCCGAAGGTCTTGAAGAACTTCTCATAGCCCTCGCGGTCATCGCGCATCATGCGCTCCAGCTCACCCTTGATCTTCTTGTCAATGTTGTTGGCAATGAGCTTGAGCTGGCGGTCATGCTGCAGCAGTTCACGGGAGATGTTCAGACTCAGATCGGGGGAGCCCACCACGCCCTTGACGAAGCTGAAGTGCTCGCCGATGAGATCCTGGCACTTGTCCATGATCATCACGCCGGAGGAATAGAGCTGCAAACCACGCTCGTAATCCACGCTGTTGAAGTCAAAGGGGGGACGGGAGGGGATGAACAGCAGCGCCTTGTAGCTGACCTGACCCTCGGCGGAAACCGTCACCATGGACTGCGGGGGAGCGAAATCGCCGAACTTTTCCTGATAGAAGGCATCGTACTCGCTCTTTTCCACCTCGCTCTTCTTGCGCTGCCAGATGGGGACCATGCTGTTAAGGGTATCCTCCTCCTTGTAGCTTTCGTACTCGGGCTTGTCCTCGGGGGAGTCCTCCTTCTTGCGGGACTTGCTGATCTCCATCCGGATGGGCCAGCGGATGTAGTCGGAGTATTTCTTGATGAGGGAACGCAGGGTGTATTCGGTGAGATAGTCGCCGTACTTGTCATCGTCGGTATCGGGCTTGATGTGCATAATGATGTCGGTGCCGATGGTCTCCTTCTCGCAGGGAGTGATGGTGTAGCCGTCAGCGCCCTCGCTCTCCCAGCGGTAGGCACTTTCCGCGCCGTATTTCCTCGTGATAACGGTGATCTTATCCGCAACCATGAAAGCGGAGTAGAAGCCAACGCCGAACTGACCGATCACATCTACATCGGCGTTCTCGGTGTCCACCTCCTGGCGGAAGCGGTAAGTACCGCTGGACGCGATGGTGCCCAGATTGTTGGTAAGCTCGCTCTCGTCCATGCCGATGCCGTTGTCGCTGACAGTGAGGGTGCGGTTTTCGGTGTCAGCGGTGATGCGAATGCGAAAATCCTCCCGCTTCATGCCCACCTTCTCATCGGTGAGGGAGAGGTAGCACAGCTTGTCGATGGCATCGCTGGCATTGGAGATGATCTCTCGCAGGAAAATCTCCTTGTGAGTGTAGATCGAGTTGATCATCAGATCCAGCAGACGCTTGGATTCTGCCTGAAATTCTTTCTTTGCCATGATTTGTTCTTTGCCTCCTGAGTGGGTCGTTATGACCCGAAATTCAACGCTATTATCATGCCGAATAAATGTGAACAGATTATGACTAAACTGTAAATATTAGCACTCTTTAGTAATGAGTGCTAATGCGCGCGGCGTAAAAATTAGGTGCCGCGCATAGCGCAGCACCTATTTCAGCGTTTTGTGATTTAGTTACCAAGATACTTTGAAAGGAATACCTCAGCAGGATACGGTTTGCCGAAGTAATAGCCCTGAATAAAGTCCGGCTCCAGCTCACGGATCTTATTCAGCTCATCACGGGTCTCAACGCCTTCGATACACATTTTGGAGTTGATGCTGTGGGTAAGCTGGACCATGTGGCGCAGGAGGTTAAATTCATAATCGCTTGTCAATGCCTTCAGTGTAAATGAGCGGTCGATCTTGATGACCTGCGGGTCGATATGGTAGAGATAATGAAAATTGGAGTAGCCCGTGCCGAAATCATCCAGCGCAAGGGGGATCCCCAGCTCCTTCAGATCGGAGCAGAAACGGACGTAGCTCTGGTCGGTTTCAAAGAAGCCGCTTTCCGTCAGCTCCATCTGGACACTTTCCGGACGCAGATCATATTTTTCCAGAAACAGGGAGATATCCCGAATCAAATCACTCTTCAGAACCTGAATATAGGAAACATTGACGCTGACCTTGAAGTTTGGAATACTTTCCTGCATTTTTTTACAGAATTCCATCGCTTTACCAAGGATCCAGCGGCCTACCGGAATGATCAGTCCGCTTTCCTCCAGCAGGGGAATGAACTCAACAGGGGAGATATTTTCACCATTTTCCCGACGGAAGCGCAGCAGGGTTTCCGCGCCGTAGAGCTTGTTCTCACGAATGTCCTCCACAGGCTGGAAGTTTGCTTCAAAGCCGCGAAAATCGTACAGCACCGACTGGCGCAGGTCGTGGAGAAGCATTTTGCGGCGAAGGAAAGACTGGAAGTCCTCGCTGTTGTAGAACCAATCGGTATTTTTGCCGTGTTTTTTTGCCTCGTTCAGGGCAAATTCCGCCAGCATCATCAGTGTGGAGTAGTTGGGAAATTCAGCTTCGCGGATATCGACGATTCCGGAGGAGATGGTGAAGAAGGTAACATAGCCGTTTTCCGAAATGTATCGGTCAATGGATTTGCGAATGCTGCGGTAAAGCTTGTGTGCCTGTTCGTGCGTTTTGCTGTGCAGATCAAGGATGGCAAACTCATCCGCAGTGATATGATAGAGGAATTGGTCGGGACCGAGAACAGCTTCGATACAGCGGGCGGTCTCACGGATCACGGCGTCACCGTAATCCAGACCAAGCTTTTCATTGATCTCTCGGAAGTCGTCAATGTCCAAACGGTGGATAAAGCCGCCGTGAGCTTTGTCATAATGCTCGTCCAGTGTGGTCTGCATATTGCTTGAAACGATCAAGCCGCTGACATTATCTGCCTTCTGGCGGCGTCCGATCTCGTTGATGCAGCCGATGAGGAACTCAGCCTTTCCGTCCTTACTGGAAAGAACACGGCCGCGGCAGTTGATCCAGACGGGCTGACCGTCTTTGGTGATCCAGCGGTACTGGAGATCATGGCGGGTCTTCTTTCCATCGGTGACTTCCTGAAGATCCTGTGAAAGCAGTGCAAGATCCTTGTGAAAGACAAGATTGGAAAGCTCCTCACCAACCAGATAAAACTCGTGAGAGGGAATGCGAAACCGCTCCACAGCAATGGGAGAGATCTCGTAAAAATGTGTATTCAAATCAAGGATGAAAAGATAATCATCCATACAGGGGGCGAGAACATGCATGGCAAGCCGCAGCTTGTCGATTGGGAGATACTGACCATTGACTTCCATAAGCATACCTCTTTTGTGGTGCGCAGCGCCAATATAGCATATTTTTTCTTTTATAATGAGGTATCATAGCATATTTTGCCTTTTTTTGCAAGACGATGTACAATTATTTTTCGGGTCAGGCTGTCTCTAAAAAAAGTACCGGAGTTGAAACGGTTTTTTTGACAGTGGGTAAAAAGTATGATATAGTAACAAAGTTAATGTGCGATCCGGAAATGCTGCCGGATCAGAAAAGAAGCTTGGGAGCAGAATGGACAAAAACGCAGTCATCGGAAAAATCGCACAGGAGAGCGAGGACAGGCTTCTGCTGGCGCGTATATGGGATAAATATGAGCAGATGGACCGCCGGGGCATACCAACGGTCACTGTTTTTCTTTCCCCTCGGGAGCAGCTGCTGGCGCAGGTGCTGCTCAACACCGCGGATGTTCGGGATGGATACCGGTTCGACGGGGGATTTCCCGATGCTGAGCGAAAACGGCTCATTTTCCTGCCCGAATGGGCAGAGGACAGCGGGGAAGAACTGGCATTCTTTCGCGCTTCCTTTCACGGCGCTGACAGCACACTGACTCACCGGGATATTCTGGGAAGTCTGATGGGCTTGGGCATCACCCGCGAGATGGTGGGGGATATCCTCATCTCGGAGCACAGTGCGGACGTAATTGCTGCCCCGCAGCTTACGGAGCATTTGCTGCGGGAGTGGGACAGCGCGGGGCGTGTGCGTTTGACGGTTTCTCAGATCGAGCGGGAGGAGCTGGTCATGCCCGAGGTGAGGATCACGCAGGTGAGCGATACGGTATCCTCCATGCGTCTGGATGCTGTTGTTTCGGCGGCGTTTTCCATGAGCCGGGGCAAAGCGGTGGAACTGATCGAGGCGGGCAGAGTTTCACTGGATCATACGCCGTGTGTGAAAAGTGACAAGACCGTTGGGCAGGGCAGCACCGTTACCGCCCGTGGTCATGGAAAAGCTGTGGTGCGCGATTGCAGCCGCGTTTCCAAAAAGGGAAGGATCATTCTGGTCATTGACCGTTATACCTGAGGGGAGAAGTATTGAATGGAACAGTATAAGATCGACCGAATCAATGAACTGGCGAGAAAGCACAAAAGCGTTGGATTGACACCGGAGGAGGAGATCGAACGCGCCGCGCTGCGCAGAGAATACATCGACTCCATGGTGGGCAGTCTGAAGGGGCATCTGGACAATGTGTACTTCGTTGAGGAAGACGGAACCAGGACCAAGCTGAAGAAGAAGGGCGAAAAGGAATGAGCGAATACTACGATAAGGATAAATTTTCCGGCGGCACTCAGCCGCCGAAGCGTCAACCGCAGAAAAATCAGGAAGATTGGGAATGGATCAAGTGGCCGTTGATCATTATTCTGTTTTCCATGGGACTGTGGCCGCTGGCGATCATCGCCATCGCGTTTTTTAATCAGAGTAAAAAGAAAAAACGGGTAAAAATCAAATACTCCAGCCGGGAAACAGAGGAGCGGGTTGCCCGGGCGCTGGAGCGGGCGGAGCGGCAGGTCGCCTACGCCCGGGAGCAGGTGGAGCGGGAGATCCCCACGGCTGAAAGAGCGAAAAAGGAAACGGCTCGAAGCGAAAGCTCCGCTGCCCGAACCGTGGATGGGGAAAAAAGTACCGCCCAGACTGAAAAGAAAAAGAAGGAAAAAACTCCCGGCAAGGCGCTGAAGATCGTTGGCATCTGCCTGTTGGTGATGGGCGCTATCCTGTGCATGGATGCTGTGCCGGTGCTGATGGAGGGATATACCTATGCGCTGGAGACGTTGTTTGCGGGTATGGGCTTCCTTGCCGGCGGCGGAATCTCACTGGGCAGAGGGGAATATGTTGCGAAAATGTCGCGCCGCACCAAGCGGTATATCCTTGCTATCGGCGCGGCAGATACCATGCGGATCGACGAGATCGCCAAGCGTGTTAACCGCACGCCGGCGCAGGCGAAGAAGGAACTGCAAAAGCTGATCGAAAAGGGCTATCTGGGTGAGGATGCGTATATCGATCATGAGAAGGGCTACTTTGTCCGCTTTGGTGCCACCATTGAGGAGCGCCCTGTGGTGACGGAGGTGCCCAAGGAGGCTGAGGAGGGCTACAGTGGCATTCTGCGTAATCTGCGCACCGCCAACGACCGCATTCCCGATGCTGAGCTGAGTGAGAAGATCGAGCGTCTGGAGCAGATCAGTGCGCTGATCTTCAAGGAGGTCGAGGCACACCCTGAGAAGCGGGAGAAGATCCACACCTTCTTTGACTACTATCTCCCCACGACCCAAAAGCTGCTGGACACCTACGCGGAGTTCGATGAAATGGGTGTTGAGGGCGAGAATATGACCCAGGCGAAGGAGCGCATTGAGGAAATGATGGACTCCATTGTGCAGGGCTTTGAACACCAGCTCGATCAGCTCTACAGCGCGGACGCGATGGATGTGGTCAGTGATATCAAGGTCATGGAAACGATGCTCAATCGTGATACCGCTTCTGCTGCCAGGGATTTTGGCTATGATAAGGCGAAAAAGCCTGCGGAAAAGGATGAATTGAAGCCGCAGCAGCTGGAAATGTAACCCCATAGCGAAAAGCGGAGTACTGTCTTCTGTTTGCAGTACTCCGTTTTTTCTTTTGGCTTTTGGAGATTTTTCCCTTCTGCTTGTGCTAATCCTCTAAAAATGAAACACCAAATTGTTCAACCCAACAAAAAATTTTCAGCAGCGTCGGTTTCCTGTTGACAGATGGTGAATCTGTGCTATCATCATCTTATAAGAATTGGAAACGTTTCCGGTATCGTTGCCGGAGCCGTTTCTTTTCGTGTTTATCCATTCCGGGAGGTGGCGCCATGACGATCAAAGATATTGCAAAAGCCTGTGGTGTCGGTGTCAGCACGGTTTCCCGTGTTCTCAATGAACGCCCCGATGTCAGTGATGAGGTTCGCCGCCGTGTGCTTGCGGAGGTGGAGCGTCAGGGCTATATTCCAAATAACAGTGCCCGGGATCTGGTGCGGCCTCAGTCCGATGCCATCGGCGTGGTAACGCGCGGCATTGGAAACCCGTTCTTCTCCGATCTGCTCAAGACGATCACCCGGGAGATCGACCGCCGGGGCTATACCATGGTGCTTCGCCAGATCGGCTCCAATGAGGATGAGGTAAAGGCCGGCGCGATCCTGCAGCGCGAAAAAAAGCTGCGGGGACTGATCTTCCTTGGCGGACGCTTCGATTACACCAGTGCGGAGCTTTCCCTCATCGGTGTGCCCTATGTCTGCTGCTCTTACACCAACCGTTTTGGTTCCATCAAGGCAGAGGATTATGCCTGTGTATCCATCGATGACTACCAGACTGCCTACCGCGCGGTGGAGGAGCTGATCCGGCTGGGGCACCGGCATATCGCCGCGCTGCTGCCAAGCTGTAATGACCGCTCCATCAGTGAGCTTCGCTATAAGGGCTACCACGCCGCCCTTGCCGACCACGGCATCGCGGAAGACAGTGTCACCGTCATGGAAACCGGAAGCTTTGATATGCCGGCGGCATATCACTCCACGTTGGAGCTTCTGGACCGCAGTCGTGAGTTTACCGCGCTGTTCACGGTATCCGACATGATGGCGATGGCTGCCATGAAGGCACTTACTGACCACGGACTGCGCGTTCCCGATGACTGCTCAGTGATCGCTATCGACGGTTTGACTGCCAGCGAATACTCGATCCCCACGCTGACCACCATGGTGCAGCCTGCTGATGAGATGGGGTGTGAAAGCGTCAGCATTCTGCTGGATATGATCGAATGCGGCGCGCCCCCCCGCCAGATCCAGCTGGAGCCGCAGCTTCGTTCCGGCGGTTCAGTTATGGCAGTATGAGTACCTCAATCAATAACAGTTTGCTAAACAACCAAAAGGAGTAAAAGAATACATGAATCGTTGCAGCGGAATTTTGATGCACATTTCCTCCCTGCCCTCCAGATACGGTATCGGTACACTGGGACGCGAGGCGTATAAGTTTGCTGATTTTCTGAAGGAAGCGGGACAGAAATACTGGCAGATGCTCCCTATGGGACCCACCAGCTATGGTGACAGCCCCTACCAGAGCTTTTCTACCTTCGCCGGCAACCCCTACTTTATCGACCTTGACCTGCTGGCAGAGGATGGACTGCTGGATACCGCGGAGCTGGATGCCATCAACTGGGGCACTGAGCCTCGTTATGTGGACTACGGCAAGATCTATGAGTCCCGTTTCCGTGTTCTGCGTACCGCTTATGAGCGCGGTTACGAGCGCGACAGGGAAGCTGTCGAGAAATTTGAACATGAAAACGCATGGCTTCCCAACTATGCCCTCTATATGGCAGTCAAGAAGTATTTTGACATGAAGAGCTGGCTGGATTGGACAGATGAGGACATCCGTGTCAGAAAGCCGGAGGCTGTCGCCGCATATACCGAAAAGCTTCAGGATGATATCCGGTTCTTTACTTATCTCCAGTATCTGTTCTATCAGCAGTGGAACGCTCTGCGTGAGTATATCCACTCCCTTGGTATCAAGATCATCGGTGACCTGCCCATCTACGTAGCGATGGACAGTGCGGATGTCTGGGCAGAGCCGGAATTTTTCCAGCTGGGCGAGGGCAACGTGCCCACCGAGGTCTCCGGTGTTCCTCCGGACTACTTCAGTGCCGATGGTCAGCTCTGGGGCAATCCTCTTTACGACTATGACCGCATGCAGGCGGATGGCTTCGGCTGGTGGATTCGCCGTGTGGAGGGTGCAAGCCGCCTGTTTGATGTGATCCGCATTGACCACTTCCGTGGCTTTGAAAGCTACTGGGCAGTTCCCTACGGCGCGAAGACCGCCAGGGACGGACGCTGGCGCAAGGGACCCGGTATGGCTCTGGTGGGTGTGCTCACCAGTTGGTTCCAGGGACTGGAGCTGATCGCGGAGGATCTGGGCTTCCTCACTCCCGAGGTACATCAGCTTTTGAACGATTCCGGTCTCCCCGGTATGAAGGTTCTGGAGTTTGCCTTTGATTCCCGTGAGCCCAGCAATTATCTGCCCCACACCTATGACCGCAACTGCGTTTGCTATGTGGGTACCCACGACAATGAGACCGTCATGCAGTGGAAGGAACAGGCTGACCGCGCCGATATCACCTATGCCCGCAAGTACCTGGGGCTTTCCAGCGCCGAAGGCTTCAACTGGGGTGTGATCCGCGGCGGCATGAGCAGCGTGGCAGATACCTTCGTGGCACAGATGCAGGACTATCTTGCTCTGGGCGCCGAGGGGCGTATGAACACGCCCGGTACTGCCAGCGGCAACTGGCAGTGGCGTATGCTTTCCGGCGAAGCGAGCGCCGCGCTGGCAAGAAAGATCTTCCAGTACACGAAGATGTACGGCCGTCTGTAATTTTGTTGTCAAGCTTTTTTCTGTTCTCATCTTTTAAATGGAAAGGACACGGTGTATCGCGCCGTGTCCTTTCTGCATTTGTTCTGGAGTTTTGCGTCCGTTTGTGGTATAATGCAGACAAACTACTGCAAGGAGGATCCCTATGAAACGAGAGATCAATGCTTTTGAATATGTGCCCCATATCGTTGACCATCTGAACCACGGCGGTATTCTTGCCACTGTCAGAGCGGGGAACAAGGTAAACCCCATCACCATCGGCTGGGGTACCATCGGAATCCAGTGGGGCAAGCTGTTATTTCAGATTTATATCCGCGAGAGCCGTTTCAGTAAGTCCATGCTGGACGAAGCAGGGGAGTTTACGGTCAACATTCCTCTGGAACGCAGCGAGCGCGCAAAGGAGATCCTAACCTTCTGCGGAACGAAATCCGGACGTGATGTGGACAAGCCGGCGGAGCTGAAGCTTACGTTGGTGGAGGGGGAAAAGGTCGCTGCGCCCGCCATCGGGGAGCTTCCGTTGACGCTGGAATGCAGGGTGATCTATTCTGAGCGGCAGAATGGCGCGAAAATGCCTGCCGAAGTGCTGAAAAAGTACTATCCCAACTGGGAGGAGAACCGGGAGGACGTTCACACCGTCTATTACGGTGAGATCATTGCCGCGTATATTGTTGAATAACAAATTCATAGCAAAATAAAGTCACTTAGTGAGTAAAAAAGGAAGACGAGACCTGCTCGTCTTCCTTTTTTGCGGGCGGAGCGCTGATAACAGCGCTCCGCTGTTTTGTTTGCGAATCGCAGCGTATTTTTCGGATCAGGGGGCTAAAATCAGATCAAACTTCTCGCAGAAACGCTGGATCAGAGTTGCTACCTGAGCGCGGGTCGTGTTGCTGCCGGGTTCAAGGGTCGTGGGGGTCACACCATTGACAAGACCGATCTCCACAGCCCATGTCATTGCGGCTTCCGCCCAATCGCTGACATTGTCCGCATCGGTATAGCCGGAAAGGGAACCGGTGGGTTCGGGCTCGCCCACGTAGCGCCACAACATAACGACAAGCTGCTCACGGGTGAGGCTTGCGTTGGGATCAGCACCATCGGAAATACCTGCTTCAACAGCCCATTTCTGACTCTCGGTGTACCAGAATTCACCATCCGTGGTATCGTGTCCGGTCAGTCTGGCGAGAATAGTCCACATCATAGCGCGGGACATCTCTGCCTCGGGAGCGAACTCGGTATCCCCAACGCCGTTCATCAGACCTGCATCGATCATGAACTCGACTGCGTCATAGTACCAGGCTTCTTCGTTCAGATCCTCGTAGATCTCAGAGTATTCGGGCTTGGGTTCAGGCTCGGGTTCAGGTTCAGGCTTGGGTTCGGGCTGAGGCTCGGGCCAGGGCTGAGGCTCGGGTCTGGGATCGGGTACGACAATGATTCGCGTCCACTTGGCGTAGAGAGTGAGGTCTGCGGTGACTGCTGCATCAAAGTCATAGGGGATGGTGCAGTCGGCATCGGTGAACCAGCCGCCAAAGGTGAAGCCGTCAGCAGTGGGATCGGCAGGCTTGGCAGCCTTCTCGCCCTCGGTGATGGTCTGAGCGTCGACAGCATTGCCGTGACCGTTCATGTTGAAGGTAACGGTGAAGGTTTCGGGCTCGGGTTCGGGTTCAGGCTCAGGCTCGACAGAATTCTCCGTCCACTTGGCGTAGAGAGAGGTCAGCGGTGACTGCTGCATCAAAGTCATAGGGGATGGTGCAGTCAGCATCGGTGAACCAGCCGCCAAAGGTGAAGCCGTCAGCAGTGG
>JAZOBV010000097.1:0-17680 GCA_045596145.1 Candidatus Pelethomonas sp. | reverse complement strand
TCAACCGCCATATCTCCCAGGAGGAGTACGACGCCGGCTGGCGTCTGGCCTGCGTGGCCACCGTTGTCGGTGACGCCACCATCGAGGTGCCCGATATCGCCTCCGCCTACCGCAGCCGCATGAAGGTGGCTGACCTCAGCTCCCCCAAGGAGATCGCAATTTTTGACGATCTGCGCGCCCAGCTGGTGGAAGCCGGCATGGAATTTAAGACTGACATCACCACGGTCCCTCTGACCCTGTCCGAGCCCACGCTGGATGACACCATGCCCGACAATGAGCGCGTGGTGCGCGCTCTGGCGGACGCAATGGGTGTGGATGCCGATGAGATCGTGTTCCCCTTCTCCGCTCTGCGTGACTTGAGCCTCACTCTGCGCGAGAGCAATTTCGCCGTTAAGTGCGTCGTCTCCCGCAAGGGCAGCAAGGTCATCGTACGCGATGTTCTCGCTCAGAATGACGAGCATCCTCTGGTTGGCTTTGCCATCGACCTTGGCACCACCTCTCTCGCAGGGCTTCTGGTGGATCTGGAGAGTGGAAAAATTCTCGCCAAGGCAAGCGGCGGAAACGGTCAGATCCGCTACGGCGCTGACGTTATCAACCGTATCATCGAATCCTGCCGCGAGGGCGGCCGGGAGCGCCTGCAGGACGCGGTGGTCAAGGAGTCCATCCGTCCCCTGCTGGAGCGCATGTGCATGAGCGCCAATATCAAGCCCGAGCGCATCTACCGCATGGTGCTGGCGGGCAACACCACCATGAATCATCTGCTGCTGGGTCTGCACTCCGATCCCGTGCGTATGGAGCCCTTCGTTCCCAGCTTCTTCGCCGCTGACGGGATCTACACCCGCGATATCGGCATCCATCTGAACGGCGAGGCGGAGCTGATCCTTGCTCCCAACATCGGCAGCTATGTGGGCGGCGATATCACCGCCGGCGCTCTGGTGAGCATGATCTGGAACAAGCCGGAAATGAGTCTCTTCATCGACCTCGGCACCAACGGCGAGCTGGTGTTCGGCAATGAGGAATTCCTCATGTCCTGCGCCTGCTCGGCAGGTCCCGCCTTCGAGGGCGGCGATATCTCCTGCGGTATGCGCGCCAGCGACGGCGCGGTGGAGGCATGCACCATCGACAAGGAGACCATGGAGCCCACGCTGACCGTGGTCGGCGGCGGCGCGGCTGTGGGTATCTGCGGCAGCGGTATTATTGACGTGATCGCTGAGCTGTTCCGCTGCGGCATCATCAACGGCAAGGGCAAATTCGTCCGCGAGGGCGAGCGAATCCTGCACGATGAGCACGGCATGGGCAGCTATGTCCTCGCATGGCAGAAGGACACCGGCGGCGTGAAGGATATCACCATCAACGAGGTGGATATCGACAACTTTATCCGCGCCAAGGGCGCTATCTTCTCCGCCACCACTACCATGCTGACCTCGCTGGGTTTTGATGCCTCCTGCGTGGAGCATGTCTATGTCGCCGGCGGAATCGGCAGCGGCATCAACATGAAGAACGCCGTCACCATCGGTATGTTCCCCGACATTCCTCTGGAGAACTTCCATTACATCGGCAACTCCTCCCAGACCGGCGCTTACGCCATGCTGGTCAGCGAGCAGGCAAAGGAGAAGGTCTTTGAGCTGGGCCGCTCCATCACCTATATGGAGCTTTCCAACGAGCCGGGCTATATGGATTCCTTCGTTGCCGCCTGCTTCCTGCCTCATACGGACGCAAGCCTGTTCCCCAGTGTGGAAATCTGATATATCGAGAGACAAAAAGGTGAGTGCCGCTTGCGGCACTCACTTTTTTAGCGTTACTTTTTTTCTTCGCCATCGTTGCCCATCTGGTTCCAGATGTCCGAGGTTACTTCGTTCGCTACGGTGGAAGTAGGCTTCTTGTTGATGGAGGACTGCTGCCGTCCCATGCCGTTCAGACCATTGAGCGTACCATCGCCCGCGTAGTCGCTGGGAACCAGAATTTTACTGAGCGTTCGGATAAATCCTATGAGACCGGCGAAGAACACCACGAATCCGATCAGGAAATGGCTCAGGATCATCAGGACAAGTCCCGCGATTATCATAACAATTCCCAGACCGATCTTGATACCGTCTCTGTTGTCCCGAATAAATTCTCTTATCATCTCAAACATACTATTCTCCTTTTTTCACTGGTCAACGGTCTTCTTTTTTTCCCGATATCTGATCCCAGATACCCGCATCATTGTCGTACACGGGTTTTGTTTTGTGACTCTTGACAAAGCGCATTGTTTTCCCGGCATCACTCAGCGGATCCATCTCCTCGTCATTTCTGCGAATACGGGAAATGATCACGACCACAACGATAAGGGAAACCAGACAGCCCAGAAACAGCCACAGTCCCAGCATGAGATGTCCGTTAAGAATGCACTTACCCGCCAGCAGCACGCTGCCGAAAAGTCCCAGTGTAATGCCGGCTCTGCCCCAAAAACTACCTTTCATAAAAGCTCCTCTTTCCGCGTTTTATCATTTAACGCTTTTTATGCTTTTCAGCGCGTCTCTTGCGGCATCTGCCTGCTCACGGGAGACCTCGCGCACCTCGTCGTAGCGGGCGCGGAGGTAGACCTCGCGAAGCTGCGCGGCGGGCGCTTCGGTGGCAGGTGCGGATACCTTTTGCAGAATATCCGCTGTGGTATAATACTTTTTCAAAACGAAGCCTTTCTGCCGCTCATGGCGCAGGAAGTCCCGGTATGCCTGGCGCACCTTGCCCCGGTTGGACAGGCGGGAGACCTTGTTCTTCTTTTTCTCCCCGCCGCGGACTTCGGCAATGACCATCGGACCGCTCCTCGGTCTCAGTATTTTGGTGAACGCAATGACCATCAGCACAAGGATGACCACCACTGCGGCAGCGGCGAACACCATGATCCACGGAGAGTGCCCCTGTTCGGGAGCATCCTCCAGCAGCTTGTTCATCAGCTCTTGATAATCCTTGTGGCCGCCGGCGTAGCTGTAATCGCTGTTCTCCCACGCCTCCTGGTACTCCTTGGACTGCTTCATCTGCTCGACTTTTTCCATCAGATAGATGATGAGTCCCAGCAGCATTTGGAAGGGTAAGGTAAGAACGCCTATGACATTGCGCAGGAGGTCCAGCGCGTTTTCCCGGGCAACGGACTCCGTCAGAATGAAGCCTGCTGCCACAACGCCGGCGCTGCCCAGCATACCGATGAGTTGCCCTGCCTCACCCTTGGCGCGTGCCCGTGTTCCCAGACGAAGCTGGCGCTGCAGCACGATTCCGCAAAGGAAATGAGCCAGTGCGTACTGCAGAATGACCTCGGTGAAGATCAGCTTTTCGTGGATTCCTCTGGGGTCCTCAATGTAGATGAGGATGCTCATTATTGCCCAGATGGCACCGAGGATGACCAGACTGCGGATAAAGAATTTCCGGTAGCTGAAATACTCCAGATACATCTGTCCTTGAAAGATAACGAAAGCTGTGTACAGGAGGGGCAGGACAAGGATCAGCATTTCGTGGGCACTGCCCGCCATCAGCAGGGAGAGGAACGGCAACAGCACACAGACGCGGCTGAGTCGTCTTTTGCCCTTATCATACAGGAACGAGGACAGGGCGGCAGACACGCCGTAGATCAGTGCCGCCGCCAGAAGCGGATAGCTGTACGGCAGAAGCGAGGGACAGCAGCCCAGCAGAGCGAACATGATGCAGCAGTCAGAGAAAATTCTCAGAAACATCTCAAAGAACATTTACTGCTTCACCTCGTCTTTCTCCGCTCTTGCGGTCAGAATGCACAGGCTGTTGCCCACGGCGTTTTCCAGCTTCCGGGCGGCAGCGCGGGCGCTGCCCTCCAGCGGGGGCGTAATAATGATGTAGGATTCGTTGCTGCTGCGGTGCTTGAGGGTGCGGTCAGCAAGGTAGCGGAAGGAGTAAAAGCAGGTGTCGGTGGCTCTGCCGAGACCGTAGAGAATGGTGTTCATGTGGCGCTGACCGAGACCCTCCGCCATGTAGAAGACTGTACCCACGGGACCGGGCAGGCAGCCGTTGGTGCGAAAGCCGTAGGGGATCTTCTTCTGCTCCAGCTTTTCGCAGACCGTGCGGGTGAGGCGGAAGCACTCCTCCAGCTCCTCGCGGGTCGCGTCCTCAACGTTGAGGAGGATCATCACATGCTGCTCGGCGGTGTGGTCAAACTGCTTGACCTGCAAAGAACCCGCCGTGGCGCTGCGTGTCCATGAAATGGACTTCATCGGCTCCCGTCCGGTGTAATCACGAAAGCCCATAGTCAGGATCGGGTCCTCCAGAATGAAGCGGCGCACGGAGATGTCGCCCAGAAAGCCGCCCAGCGCGTCAAGAGATACCTGGTTTTTGGAGCGTCTGGGCATGATGACAACAGCTTGCTTGTCGCCCCGCTTAAAGGTCTCCTTGAAGCCCAGCAGATCGCCGCAGGAGAGCATATAATCACCGAAGAAATATTGCCCGCGCTTGGGGAAAGAAAAACGGATCCTGTGCGTTACGCTCCGGCGGGGAAGCAGGGACATTTTTTCCTCTATTGTATAGTAAGTAACGATGCGGCTGCTGTGGTTTCTGAGCCACGACTCGTCGGCGTGGAACTCAGCGTCAATGGGGAAATTTTCGTTCAATCGGGCAAAGGGGATGGGCAGGCGGCTGTGGTTTTCCACGGTAGCGCTCCATGTGATCTCCTCGTCCGGCTCGGCGAGGGCATGGGAGGCTTCGCCCTTGAAATGGAGCGCATTCAGACCGTAGTTTGCCCAGTAGTACTCCAGTGCCGCGATCACAGCGGCGACCAGAAGCAGAATAATGACAGTTGTCATACGGTTTCCGTTTCTTCAAGAGGAACGACGATGCCGCCGATCTTCTCAGTGAGATAGTTTTCCGCATCCATCTTGGAGCCGGAGGCGGCGGCGACGCGGTGAGCGAGAACAGGGAGCGCCTCGCGGACAACATCCTCGGGGATCACATAGTCACGACCCTCCATGGCGGCGGTAACCTGCGCGGCTTTATAGAGGGCGATGGCGCCGCGGGTGGAAACACCGTTCACCAGCTCACGGGTCTGGCGGGTGGCGGTAACAAGATCCATGATGTATCCGGCGACGTCGTCGCTGACCTGCACCTCGTGGTAAGTACGGCGCAGCTCGTCAAGCTCCTCGGTGGTGACGACCTGCTGAAGCTCCTCGATGAGGGTCAGCGTGGAGGGGCGGGCAACAACGGAGAGCTCCTGCTCGCGGTTCATGTAGCCCATGGAAAGGCGCATGAAAAAGCGGTCCATCTGCGCCTCGGGCAGGGGGAAGGTGCCGTAGGATTCGATGGGGTTCTGGGTCGCCATGACCATGAAGGGGGATGCCATGGGGTAGGTGGTGCCGTCCACGGTGATCTGTTTTTCCTCCATCGCCTCCAGCAGAGCGGACTGGGTGCGGGGGGTGGCACGGTTGATCTCGTCGGCAAGGATCATGCTGGAGAACAGGGGACCCTTGCGGAACTCAAACTCGCCCGCCTTCTGATTATAAAAGTTGATGCCGGTGAGATCGGAGGGCAGCAGGTCGGGGGTGAACTGGATGCGCTTGAAATCGCCGCCCACCGTTTTGGCAAAGGAGCGGAACAGCATGGTCTTTCCGGTGCCGGGAACGTCCTCCAGCAGAACGTGACCGCCGCAGATAAAGCTTACGACGATCTGGCGAATGACCTCGTCCTTTCCGACGATGACCTTGCCGCAGTTGCTGATGACCTTACCGGTGTACTCCTGAAATTTTACGGGGTTCATATTGTTTCCTCCTGAAAGAATTTTTGGGAATTTCGGTGAGGCAATCATACCAAAGACAGTGTGGTTTTACAAGAAACTTGAAGTTGCATTTGCACAAAAATCAGAAAAAATTTGTGCAACTTCAAGTTGCAACCTCAGGTTGCGGGGGAATTGTTACATATCTGTGGCGGTTTGGTGAGTTGCGCGCTGACCTGTGACTGAAAGGTGCTGTTTTTCGCTTACACACCGCCATCGGCGCAGAACAGCAGAAAAGGGCACGGCAGGGAACCGAAAGTCCTCGCCGTGCCCTTCCTATCATAAAAATTCTCAGCCCGCTCCGCCCAAAACAGAGAGCAGCTTCACCAGCATACACAGTGCCGTGCCGATGACCGTAGGCAGCGCCACAGCAAGGGCGGTCCATTTGAAGCTTCCGGTCTCCCGCCGGATAGTCAGACAGGTGGTGCCGCATGGGAAGTGAAACAGTGTGAAAAGTATGACGCAAAGCGCGGTAGTCTCCGTCCAGCCGTTGGCGGTCAGAATGCTCCGCAGGGCGAAAAGGCTCTCGTACTCCGTCAGTGAGCCGGTGCAGAGGTAGCCCATCAGCGCGCAGGGGATCACGATCTCTCCGGCGGGGAAGCCGAGGATAAACGCCAGAAGGATCACACCGTCCATCCCCATCGCCCTGCCCAGCGGCTCCAGAAGCTGCGACAGGTGGAGCAAAACGGACTGCCCGCCGACAGTGGTGTTGGCGAAGATCCAGATGATAAGCCCCGCCGGAGCGGCAACGGACACCGCCCGTCCCAGCGTGAACAGTGTTCTGTCCAGCACCGAACGCACCAGCACCTGTCCCACGTGGGGAGCGCGGTACGGCGGCAGCTCCAGCGAGAAGGAGGACGGCTGCCCGCGAAGCACCGTGGCGGAAAGCAAACGGCTTGCCGCGAAGGTCATGCCCACAGACAGCGCGATGCACGCCGCCAGCACTGCCGCCGCGCTGAAGCTCGCGCCAAGCCCTCCCTCGCTGACGAGAAACATGGAAATGATGGCAATGAGGGCGGGAAAACGCCCGTTGCAGGGCATAAACGAATTGGTGAGGATAGCGATGAGCCGCTCCCGCTCACTCTGAATGATCCGGCAGCCTGCTACGCCGCAGGCGTTGCAGCCCAGTCCCATGCACATTGTTAAAGACTGACGCCCGTGGGCACCGGAGCGGGCAAAAAAGTGGTCCAGATCAAACGCCACCCGCGGGAGATACCCCGCATCCTCCAAAAGCGTGAACAGGGGGAAAAAGATCGCCATCGGCGGCAGCATGACGGCGACCACCCACGCCGCCGTGCGGTACATGCCGTCCACCAGTGCTCCCGTGAGCCACCACGGCGCGCCCAGCGCGGTGAAAGCGTTTCGCAAAGGCTCCTGCAACGCGCCCAGCCAATCGGAGAGCAGGCGGGAGGGAAGGTCGGCGCCCTCGATGGTCAGCCACAGAACGCCAAGGAGCAGGATCAGCATCAGCGGAATGCCGCCCGTGCGGGAGGTGAGCACCCGGTCGATCTGCCGGTCACGCCGGGAGCTGTCACCGGAAACCTCAGCGCACTGTGCCGCTATCAGTCGGGCGCGCTCGGCAAACGCGGCGGCGCGGCATTCAGTCCCTCTGCCGCAGGTGGAGCAGATAGATGCTTCGGGGCGGGGCAGGGGAGCTTCCGCCGCCTGCGCCGCGGCGGCACGCAGCGCGTCCAGCCCTGCTCCGTCCCGGGCGGCGGTGGCGACCACGGGACAGCCCAGAAGCCGTTGCAGTTGCTCTATGTCGATTAAAATGTGTTTTTTCCGTGCCTCGTCCATCAGATTGACACATACCACCACCGGCCAGGTGCATTCCATGACCTGAAGCGCCAGCGCCAGACTGCGCTCCAGACAGGTGGCGTCCGCTACAACGAGGGTAACGTCTGCCTCACCGGACAGGAGGTAGTCGCGGGTGATCTCCTCCTCAGGGCTGGCAGGATGCAGGGAGTAGGTGCCCGGCAGGTCGATCAGCGTATAGACCGTGCCGCGGTATGTATAGGTTCCCCGGGCGCTGCTGACCGTCTTGCCGGGCCAGTTTCCGGTGTGCTGGCGCAGGTGGGTCAGAGCGTTGAACAGGGTGGATTTTCCTACGTTGGGATTGCCCACCAGCGCGATCCTTCCGGACCGCGCGGCGGTTTGCGGGCTGTTTTCCATGGCATGACCTCCTCTTTCTTTTCCTTACGCCCATTGTATGCGGTGAAAAGAAAACGGTACATTTCTTCGATGGTGATATTTGGCAAAATGACGAAATTTTTCTTATTTTACAAGAAAGGCTACCCAAACAGCGAACGAAACGGTATAATGCAAAGTGAGATAATTTGTGTTGTTACATCTTTCGTGAAAGGATGGTGACTTTTCGGTGAAAAATAACAAGATCGCGTTGACTGACACGCCGCTGTCAATCAATCTTCTGGGCGGCTTCCGCATGGAGCGGGACGGTAAGGTGCTTACCGATGATATCAACCGTTCTCAGAAGCTCTGGAGTGTGCTTGCGTATCTGGTGATCCACCGTGACCGCGACATTCCGCAGAGTGAGTTTATCGAGCAGTTCTGGCAGGAGGATAACAGCTCCAATCCCGCCAGCGCTCTCAAGACCCTGCTCTACCGGATCCGCGCCATGATCGAGCCGCTGTTCGGCGAGGATGCGCAGCCTGTGGTTTCCCGGCGGGGAGCGTACGCCTGGAACCGTGAGATCATCTGCGAGGTGGATCTTGACCGGTTTGAGGCGCTCTGTATGCAGGCGCAGGAGCCGGAAGCAGATGACAAGACCCGTCTTGCCCTCTACCGTGAGGCAACGGCGCTCTATCAGGGGGTGCTGCTGCCCAAGCTCTCCGACCAGATCTGGCTCATGCCGCTGGTCACCAGGTGCCACGCCCATTTTGTGGCAGCAGTCAAGGAGCTGTCGAGGCTTCTCACGCAGGAGAATCTCTATGAGGAGCTCAGTGAGCTGTGTCTGCGTGCCAGCAGGCTGGATCCGATGGATGAAAGCCTGCATGTGCTTGCCATCCGCGCCCTGCTGCATCAGGGACGCAACAGTGAGGCGCTTGCCCACTATGAAAATGCCACCGAGCTGCTGTACCGCAGCCTTGGTGTTCGCGCGTCTGACGAGCTGCGGGGACTGTATGCTCAGATCATGGCAATGGAACAGGAAACGGAGACTGATCTTGAGGTGATACAGAGAGAGCTGCGGGAGGCGGCGGACCGCCCCGGCGCCTTTGTGTGTGAGTATGGCTTCTTTCAGGAGGCATACCGGCTGGAGACGCGGCGGTGCAGCCGCAGCGGTCAGAGCGTACATATCGCGCTGATCACCGTCTCCATGCCGGACGGCACCGTTCCCCCACTCAAGCAGCTCAATACCACCATGGATCAGCTTCTCGCATCGCTGAAAACGCACCTGCGCAGCGGCGATGTGATCAGCCGATACAGCGCTGTGCAGTATGTGGCGATGCTGCCCGCCGCCAATTTTGAGGACAGCAATAAGGTCATGGAGCGTGTGGCGGCTGCCTTCTACCGGCAGCACCGGCACAACTTTCTGAAGATCACCTACAAGATCCGTGAAGTGGAGTGATGGGTCATGAAAGAATTCAACCAAAACAATTCCACCCTGCGGTTGTGCATTGATTCCGTCTGCGATGAGAGCATCACCGGAAGAGTCTTCAGCAGAAGATTTACCCGCGCCGTTCCTTTCAGCGACCTGATCACGCTGATCCTGAAGCTGGATAAGGTGTTTGACCGGCAGGGCTTTCCTCAGGCATTTCAGCGCGCCCGTACCTTTCTGTGCACCGAAATGGATGCGGACTATATTGCCGGTGATCCCGCTCATGGCGTTTCCGGTGAGTATGTTCTCGCCCAGCGGGGAGATTTGCTTACCCTTGATGTAACAGTTGTCAGCCGCCGGAACGCAAACTGGCAGGGGAGCGTATGCTGGGTGGAGAGCGGTAAGCAGCAGGAATTCTCCGGAATCCTGGAGCTGCTGCGGCTGATTCGTCAAATAATTCAGGAGAGTTCCCTGTAAAAAAATCTTTCCCCAATTTCAGAAAAATGATTTGGATATTTCCGTAAGAAGCTGTGCGCATATGCTGTTAATTAACCGAAAAATGTCGAAGCTTTCGCCAAAATAGGGAAAAAACGGAAATTTGGGCGACGGAAATATAGGACCTGTGGAGCATTCATCGACAGTATTCGGTTGTTTTTTATGTCTGTTTATGTTAATTTCTAACCAAGACGCAATGAAGCTTCGATATTTCGTCTAAAGTTTTGGATGGTTCACAATTCGTGTCGATGTGCGATTGTGGGAAGGAAGAATGAATGAACAGGAAAGTTAAGATTTTGCTCACGGACTCCAGCGATGATGCCCGCGGACTGCTCCAAAACGCGTTGGAACGCAGTGGACAGTTTGAGGTAGTTGCCGCCACCGGCGATGGAACGCAGGTGGTGGATCTTGTGCGGCTGCACAAGCCAGACATTCTGGTGCTGGATCTGATCCTGCCGGGATTGGATGGATTGAGCATTATGCGCAAGCTGAAAGACGAGGACGGTCCCGAGATCCTTGTGATATCCAACTTTGTCCGGCAGGAAATGGTCGCGGAGGCGGGAAATCTGGGTGCGGCAATGTTTATCAGCAAGCCGTACAACGAGGACGCGGTGATCGATCATCTGCTGAGGATCGCAGAGAAGCGCAGCGACCAGTTTCATGCACCCGGTCTCGAGGAAATGGTGACAGCGATCATCCATGAGGTGGGTGTTCCCGCGCACATCAAGGGATACCAGTACGTTAGGGAGGCGATCATGATCACCGTGGAGGATATGGAGGTCATCAACAGTGTGACCAAGATCCTCTACCCCGAGGTCGCCAAGCGGTATCACACCACTCCCAGCCGTGTGGAGCGTGCGATCCGCCATGCCATTGAAGTTGCGTGGGACCGCGGTGATATCGAAACGCTGCAGCGCTTCTTCGGCTACACGGTTTCCAACATCAAGGGTAAACCCACCAACAGCGAGTTTATCGCCATGATCAGCGACAGGATCCGTCTGCGGCTGAAGAGTAATCTCGCGTAAGTCTTGCGTTTACGTCATATATCTGTTATAATATTTGGCAATTACCGCGTATGATCGTGGTGAAACAATCGATCAAGGAGATAGAGATATGACATATAAGTATGAAACCAAGGGAACCTGCTCTAAGAGTATTGATGTGGAGCTGGAGGGCAACACCATCAAGTCCGTTGCGTTCCTGGGCGGCTGCCACGGCAATCTGCAGGGTATTGCCAGACTCGTTGAGGGCATGAGCGTTGAGGAGGCTGTGAAGCGTCTGCGGGGCATCCGCTGCGGCAGCAAGCCCACCAGCTGCCCCGACCAGCTCACCTTTGCGCTGGAGGAAGCCCGGAAGGCTCAGCAGTAAGGCTTGACTTTCCATATCTGTTATGCTACGATACCTCTGGTGAGCGGTGCGCTCATCAGAGGTATAAAACTGAATAAAAACAGATTGCTGCCGTTCCCAAGGCACATGGAATAGGGTGAGAGTCCCTGCGAGTCGGTCACTGTGAAGCCTCCCATTGGCGAGGATAAGTCAGATACATGGGCAATCTGGAAAATGTTCCGCCGAAACCGGACACATGACGATCTAAGGAATCCCGCCTCTGGCGGTCGAAGTGCGTCCGGTGCTGTTTGGCACCGGACATTTTTGTTTCAGTTGATGTGCCGAAACCACATCAAAAGAAAAAGGAGAACAAAAGATGAAAAAGAACAAGGGTACAGTGATCGCTCTGATCGCGCTGGTCTGCGCGGCAGCTCTGTTCGTGGGGGTCTATTTCGCCACCCGCGGCACAGTCAGCGAGGGCAGTAAGGAGCTGACCATCCAGATCGTCCACGGAAACGGCGAAGCGAAGGAATTTACCATCCGCACGGATGCCGAGTATCTTGGCGACGCGCTGATGGAGCATGAGGAGCTGGGTGTCGTTGGAGAGGATGGTCCTTACGGATTGTACATCAGAGAAGTGGACGGAGAACCCTGCTCCGATGCCGACCAGACCTTCTGGAGCGTCAGTCTGAACGGCGAATCGCTGATGGTCGGCGCGGACAGTCAGCCCATCGCTGACGGTGAGCATTACGAGCTGGTGCTGACAAAGTGGTAAGGACAGACCAGAGGCGGCGCACGCTGGGAATGCTCATTCTGTCGCAGCTGGGCGTTCTGATGTTCGTCTTGAAAATGGCGATGGCATCCCTGCCGAATATCGAGCCGGTGTCCCTGCTGGTGATGGTATATACCGTGACGCTGGGACCGTGGGCGCTGGCGCCGATCTATATCTATGTATTTCTGGAATGGGCGATCTGGGGGCTGAATACCTGGTCGATCTGCTATCTCTATGTGTGGGCGCTGCTGTGGCTGATCACATGGCTGCTGCGGCGGATGCAGTCGCGGCTGGGATGGGCGGTGCTGTGCGCCGCGTTCGGACTGTTTTTCGGCGCGCTGTGTGCCGTTGTGTACATTCCTATCGGCGGTGTGTCCTACGCACTGACATGGTGGGTCAGCGGTATGCCATTCGACGCGCTGCACTGTGCCGGAAACTTCGTGATGGCGCTGGTGCTCTTTGAGCCGTTGAGAAAACTTCTGGAAAAGCTCATCAAAAAGGCGGGACTTGCGAAAGCAGGGTAAAATTGAATAACAGTTCACAGGGGAGCGCCGCGCTTGGTTTGCGGCACTCCCCTGTTGTCTCTGACAAAGAAAGCGCCATTAAACACGGCGCATTCTTTGCCGTTTTTTGTCATTTTCTGTCGATTTTTGTTTTTTTCCACATCAGAATGCAAAATTCTTAAAATTTCGACAGTTTTGTCGTGGTGCACCCTCCAGATATGTGATAGCTTGCAGTAACGATCCGTTTGAAAAACACAAAACGGACATTTATTACATTTTGGAGGTAAAAACCAATGAAAAAGATGATCCAGAAGCTGTTCGCTATCACCACTGCACTGATGATGGTGCTGTCTATGACCGCAATGGTCTGCAATGCTTATTGCGAGGAAGATACCGGCATTTCCACCTGCGCCCTCGATTGGGAAGAGGAAGATGACGATTCCTTCCGCAAATAAGCGGTAACATCAACCCGATATTCTCTGTTACAATAGGCAGCGATCTCCTGTTGCCTTGTAACATTTCCGGATAGGATTGCCACAGCGTAAGCCTGTTCCAACAAGGTGATTGCTTCACACGTTTTTTGTGCTTTCTCATGTTCCGAACACTCCGAAATACGCTGAGTCAGATTCCATGCAACGCCAAAAAGGCAACGCGGCAATCTGCGCGCATCTTGACTTTCCAAACATAACTCCATGCACTTGAAGATCAACATGTCAGATCGTTCATATCGCCCCATATCGCTCAAAACGCTGGCAATACTCACCCCCACTCTGGTGTATAGATCCTCATAATACGATACATCCGTTCCCGTGTTTTCCAAACAGCGTTGGATATAGGTTAGTATCTGCAAACTTTTTTCATACATATTCAATCTCTTACAGCAAAAAGCATAAGAAATTAAAATGAGGATTTCATTGATAGTTAGTATACAAGTTGACCAATCTGCAATGTCTTGAAGTTCTAACGGAAGTGTTAGTTCCAACGCAGCACTCAACTGCTCCATGATCTTATTTTCAGAGTAAGTTGCATTGCATCTACGGGAAATTATCTCAAAAAGTCTGGCTTCACATTTGATAATATGTTGCTGATTTTCTGGAAGATCAAGAACTCTCTGACGCAGTTGAAACAGCAATTTTTCTGCCGCATCAGAATCTTTTGCTACTAACGCTCGATTTAACTCACTGCGAAGCAAATAATCCTCATACCGGTCGGTTATCACTTCGTAGTCGTAACGCTCACCGGACATGTTTACACGCTGCAAGAGCATCTTGCGGTTCTTTCTCTGCAAATTGCCGCCCTTGCACTCAATCCGTGATAATGTCCGTGACTCACAAATGCCCTCTGCCAACTTTTCCTGTGTAATACCAAGAAGCTTACGGCGATCCCGAATCAGATGATTGATACAGTAGACATGTCCGCTTTCCTCACATGAAATGAAAAGCTCACTGCGGTGGGAACCGTATAAGCGGACTGCCCGCAGTTGTTCCAGAAGCCTTTCCGGGGTTCGGTCAGGATTTCCCATTGCATCAAAAAGGCGCTGCTTCAAGCTGAGAAGGTTTTCACAGGCAAAGAGCCATTCTTCCCGAGCCAACTCCGCAAGAGTATCTTCGCAAATTTCCAACGCTGTTTGGAAATTTCCTCTCAGATACTCGCATTCAATCACCCGGCAGGCAACATACGGAACCAGATAAACACGCTCCCTGCTTTCGTAGCGCGGATGCTTGAAGCAGGAGAGCAGAGCATTGTAATCCCTTTCGACTAGCGCAAACCCCTCCAGCTTCTCACGAAGCTGCAAATACGCAAACAGCAGCCGCCCCTCGTTCTGACTGAGCAGAAGCTTTTGAATCGGGGTAGTCTGAAGCTTCGGCTGCGTCAGCAGCAGCGCATCCCGCACCATGGGCAGCAGTTCGTCCGCCGATGCACCGGAGAGATGACAGCAGTTGATCTCAACGATAGCGGCAAACTGCCGGTCGAGCACCTTGGGTTTCTTGGGAAGATACTTTTTCAGAAGCGTCCGCACTTCCTCGACCTCGCCGCGATGCAGGCGGGAGATGATCTCCTGCCGCCTGGTCCACCGCTGGAATTCACCCCAGTCCAGAATACGCTCGAACAGCTCCGCCGGCTTTCCCAACCGCTGAAACAGGGCATCCGTCATCTGTTTGCCAACTTCTCGCTCGCCGTTTTCGATCCTGCCAAGGTGACTGCTCGAGCACAAACCCCGGGCAAGCTGCCCCAGCGTGATCCCCTCGTGGTTACGAAGCTGACCGATAAAGCGTCCCATGCGGTCCGCGGTGGGCGAAATAGGCGTTGATTTGTTGTTCTTCATGGCATTTCCCCCCGTAAAGAGGCATTTTTATAATGCTATTATATCGGGGTTCCTGCGGGGTCGTCAAGAGGGGTTAAATAAGACAAAATCATTTGGCGGTATCCCCATGAACGCAGGCGCGATCGGCAGGCGCATCCAAACCGCACGAAAAAAAGATTGGAATGACCCAATATGAGCTGTCGCAGACCTTGGAGCTGACGGAAAATACATCAGTAACATCGAGTTCGGCTCAAAGCTTCCGCAGCTTGAAACGTTCATTGCCATTACAAACGCGCTGCAAACGGACGCAAACACCCTGCTGTGCGACGAACTGGAGGTATCGGACAAGCTCGCCTCCTCCGAGCTTTGGGAAAAACTCTCCGCACTGCCGCCGGAGAAGCGGGTAACGATCCTGCGCGTGCTGGACCTGCTGACAGACTGGTTCTGATGAAACACAACAAAAAGGGACTGCCGCAAAGCATTTTGCGGCAGTCCCTTCAGCGTGTCAAAAAACTAACCATTACATCCCAAACAATGATAAAACGAATGCATTTGAAGGTTAGCATCAAAGCCTCCCTTGTGTAAAGGGAGGTGGCACGACAAAGTCGTGACGGAGGGATTGTCGTAGGAAAAGTTTGTGATTTCGAGTTGTTGAATAGAAAAACGCAACAGTTCACCGTCAATCCCCCACCGCTCCGCGGAGCCCCCTTTACACAAGGGGGCCTTTGGATTGTCCGTCTCTTAGATGTATCTTTATATCCATCACTTAGTGTGATCAACTTTTTTGACAGACTGAGGGACTGCCGCAAAGCATTTTGCGGCAGTCCCTTGCATTTTCCATCTGCGGGGGGTAAAATATAAAGGAAAAAGCTTATCCTGTAAGGGGGTTGTTTTTCTATGAAAGATGGTTTTATCTCCGTTGCAGCCGGAACGCCGACCATCCGAGTTGCCGATTGCCGCTACAACGCCGAGCAGATCTTTACCATGATGCGCGAAGCGGAAAATCAAGGCGTAAAAATTCTTGCGCTGCCGGAGCTTTGCATGACCGGATACACCTGCGGCGATCTGTTTCTCCATGATACGCTGCTGGATGGTGCCGAAGAGGGGCTTCGCACCGTTCTGGAGGCCACCCGCAATCTGGAGGTGCTGACCGCCCTTGGTATGCCCGTCCGTGCGGGCGGAAAGCTCTTTAACTGCGCTGTTGTGATCCAGAGGGGCGAGGTGCTCGCTGTTGTCCCCAAGCGGGAGATCCCTAACCACGGCGAGTTTTCCGAGAGCCGCTGGTTCACCTCCGGCGATGACGCGCACGAAACGTGGACATTTGTGCCCACTTTGAAGAATAATGACAGATTTGAGAAAATTCCGTTGGGGGACGCGCTCATCGACTGCCCCGACATTCCCGGTCTCCGCGTCGGCGTGGAGGTCTGCGAGGATCTCTGGGCCGCCGATCCCCCCTCCCGCAGGCTGGCGGAGCAGGGCGCGACGATTATTCTGAACCTCGCTGCCAGCAACGAGGTGGTGGGCAAGGCTGCCTACCGCCGCCAGCTCGTGGTGGGGCAGTCCGGCAAGCTCTGCTGCGGCTATGTCTTCGCCAGCGCGGGCGAGGGCGAGTCCACCACCGATCTGGTCTTCGGCGGACACGATATCATTGCGGAAAACGGCGTGCTTCTGGCACAGCGCCGCTTTGCCACCGGTCTTACCATCAGCGAAATTGATATCCAGCGTCTCACCTACGAGCGCCGCCGCATGACAAGCTTCCCTGCAGGTTTTCCTGTTGAGTGCCCCGAAGCGCGGTTCACCCGTACTACTACCACGCTGCACCGCTACTTTTCTCCCACGCCCTTCGTTCCCGAGAATGCCGCCGACCGCGCCGCCCGATGCGAGGAGATCTTGACCATCGCCGCGCTGGGTCTGAAGCATCGTCTGGAGCACACCGGCGCAAAGACTGCCGTCATCGGTCTTTCCGGCGGACTGGACAGCACCCTTGCTCTCCTCACTACAGCCCTCGCCATGGGTATGCTCCACCGCAGCCCTGCCGATATCGTTGCCGTGACCATGCCCTGCTTCGGCACCACCGACCGTACGAAGAACAACGCTGTGGTGCTTGCTGAGCGCATGGGCGCGACCCTGCGCACCATCCCTATTGGGGAAACGGTCAAGAGCCACCTCAAGGATATCGGTCACGACTTTGATGACCACAGTGTGACCTTTGAAAACGCGCAGGCGCGGGAGCGCACACAGGTTTTGATGGACGTTGCCAACCAGTGCGGCGGCATCGTCATCGGCACCGGCGATCTGAGCGAGCTGGCGCTGGGCTGGGCGACCTACAACGGCGACCACATGAGCATGTATGGCGTGAATGCCGATATTCCCAAGACGCTGGTGCGCCATCTGGTGGAGCACGTCGCCAAGGACAGCATCGAGAAGGACGCGGAGCTGACAAGTGTCCTGGAGGACATTCTGGACACTCCCGTTTCCCCCGAGCTGCTCCCCGCCGTGCAGGGCAGCATCAGCCAGATCACCGAGGATCTGGTGGGTCCCTACGAGCTCCACGATTTCTTCCTCTACCACATGCTCCGCTGGGGCAGCGGTCCCGCGAAGATCTTGCGTCTTGCCGAGCTGGCGCTGGGTCACCGCTATGAGCGGGAGATCATCCTCAAATGGCTGAAAATTTTCTGCCGCCGCTTCTTTGGGCAGCAGTTCAAGCGTTCCTGCCTGCCGGACGGTCCCAAGATCGGCTCTGTCGGCTTGAGTCCCAGAGGGGATTGGAAGATGCCCAGCGACGCGGTCTCCCGCCTGTGGCTGGAGGAGCTGGAAAGGCTGTAAAATCTCACAGAGCGCCGCTGTCTCAGCGGCGCTCTTTTTCCAAAAAACGGGTTTGTTATCCTGGTTTGCTATCCTGCGGAAAATCTGCTTGCGTGCGCAGATGATCTGTGTTATAATAATCGAAGAAGTCGGA
>JAZOBV010000096.1:0-8905 GCA_045596145.1 Candidatus Pelethomonas sp. | reverse complement strand
CCTTTGCGGCGCTGCTGCGCTGGATGTATGCTCTGACCGGTTCCTATGGTCTGTCCATCATTCTGTTCGCAGTCATCGTCAAGCTGGTGATCCTGCCCTTCCAGATGAAGTCCAAGCGCGGCATGGTCCGCATGGGCCGTCTGTCCGGCAAGCAGGCTGAGCTGCAGAAGCAGTACGCCAACAACCAGCAGAAGTACCAGGAGGAGCTCTCCAAGCTCTATCAGGAGGCGGGCGTCAACCCCATGAGCGGCTGCCTGTGGTCCCTCCTGCCTATGTTCATCATTTTCCCCCTGTATTCCATTATTTACCGTCCCATCACCCACTTCATGCGTCTGGGTGAGGAGGGGCTGAACACTCTGCGCGAGATGGCGGTCAATCTGGGCTACGACTCCAGCAAGTACAGCGCCGCCTATGAGCAGATCGGTCTGACCGATTTTATCTCCAAGCACTGGTCCGATTTCGAAGGCACGATGGACGGTCTGCTGAACGTCAACTTTGATTTCCTCGGTCTGGATCTGAGTATGCAGCCCCAGGCAGCCTTCGGTAGCTTCGCGTTCGACTGGGAGATCATCGGCGTTCTGCTGATCCCCTTCCTTGCCACCGGTCTGCAGTTTCTCAGCACCATGATCATGCAGAAGAGCAACGGTCAGTCTGCCGAGCAGCAGAAGCAGATGCGCACCATGAATCTGCTCATGCCCCTCATGTCCCTGTACTTCTGCTTCATCATGCCCGCCGCAATGGGTGTGTACTGGATCGTGAACACCGTTCTCTCCACCGTGCAGGAGTTCCTGCTGGGCAAGTTCTACACCAAGAAGCTCAACGCGGAAGAGGATGAGCTGGAGGCTGCCCGCGCCGCCGCCCGTGCCGCCCGTATGGAGGAGGCAAAGCTGCGCGCTGCCGAGCAGCGTGAGCAGGGTGAGCGCAAGAAGATCCAGCCCAAAAAAAATGATTCCCGCGAATCCACAACTGAGGCCGGCCGTGTGGATGACCGTCCCTACGCACGGGGACGCAGCTATCAGGCCGACCGTTACGATGATAAGGAGTAAATTCCCGATATGGCAATGAAGTTTATTGACATGACGGGCAAGACCGAGGACGAGGCGATCAAAAAAGCCCTCGCCGAGCTTGGTCTTGATCGTGATGATGTTTCCGTTGAGATTCTGGAGCGTGCCAAGAGCGGCTTTTTCGGCATCGGCGCAAGCCCTGCCAAGGTTCGCGTGAGCTACGGTCTGGAGGAGAAAGCCGCTCCCGCCGCTGTCCCCGCAAAGGCAGAAAAGGTGGAGAAGCGCCCCGAGGAGAGCGCAAAGCCCGCTCCCAAGCAGGAAAAGCGTAAGACTGAGAAGAAGCCCGTCGAAAAGCGCGTTGAGAAGCGCGAGGAGCCCAAGGCTAAGAAGGTCGAGGAGAAGGCAGAGACCGCTGCCGCTCCCGTCGTTGATCTGGGCGAGCCCTGCACCGACGAGAAGGCAAAGGAGATCACCGCTTTTCTGACCGGTCTCCTGCAGCACATGAACAGTGAGGCCGCCGTGAAGGTTTATCTGGACGAGGAGGGCCGCTACAAGGTCATCCTTGAGGGCGAGAAGCTGGGCGCGCTCATCGGCCGCCGCGGCGAGACGCTGGACGCTATCCAGCAGCTTACCAACTACTCCGTCAACCGCGGCAGCGACAAGCGCGTTCGCGTCCATGTTGACGCTGAGAACTATCGTCTCAAGCGCGAGCAGAGTCTGGAGCATCTGGCTGAGAAGGTTGCCGCCAAGGTGCTCAAGTACCGCCGCAACGTGACCCTTGAGCCCATGAATGCCTACGAGCGTCATGTGATCCACACCGCTCTGCAGGATGTGGAGGGTGTCACCACCTACTCTATGGGCACCGAGCCCAACCGCCGCGTTATCGTGGCACTGGAGAAGAAGTAATTCTCTGAATATGTTGAAATCCCCACCCATTCGGGTGGGGATTTTGCTGTTTTAGGACGGTTCTGTACTTTTCCCTCGCAGGAAAAGTACCAAAAGTGCGCATAGGAGGAGAGGGGTTCCGATTCCCCTCTCCTCCTATGTACCTCCTCACCCTAAAACGGCACAAAGAGGGGGCGCTTGGCCCAGGCCACCTTCTCTTGGCCTTACAGGCCAATTCACCTTGTCCCCCTCTTTGGATTCTCCCCCAGCGTGCCCTTTAATCTGTCGAAAGGTCTGATAAGTTGAGAAATAACGGCAAATCATTTTTGACGACCTCACGCTCCACAAGGGACATAATGTATTTGTTGACGGTTTTGTTTTCCCGTTGAGCAAGGATCTTCACGCTGTCGTAAGCCGCTTCTGGCAGAGAAAATTGTATACGCTTGTACTTGATGTATTTTTGTGGCATAATTTTACACTCCTTTGCTCTTATTTAGGAGCAATTATAGCACAGACTGTTGATAAAATCCATACATAATTGTACCGAAATAGGAGCAGAAATGTATGGACTTTGAAACAGATCGCAAATTTGGTCAGCATCTTCGTGCGCTTCGTATAGAGCGAGAGTGGACGCAGGAGCAGATGGCTGCAAAATTGCAGTTGGTCGGATATGACATTACCAGAGGTGCACTTGCAAAAATCGAATCCGGTACAAGGCATGTTTATCTGGATGACCTGTTGGCGTTGCAAAAAGTGTTGAATATTTCGTTTGATGAATTGATGGGATTTTGATTGGAACTCAGGTAAAGTGGGGGGATTATTTTGAACGTTGAGTTATCTAATGCAGAGCAGTTTATCAACTGGATAAAAACGAAAGTACATTTGAACAAAATATCAACCAATGCAGCGAGTCGGTTTGTGAAGCGCGGACAGGTGTACTGGTGCCATTTTGGGATCAATGTAGGGAGCGAAATGAGTAAATCATCTCCAAGACCGGCAGTCATTGTACAAAACTATCTCGCAAATAGAAACTCATCGAATACGATCGTTGTTCCTGTGACACACAACATGAACGCACTCCCCTGTCTGGTTCCTTTGGAAACAATACGGGATGAAGCAGGAAACGTAGTTCTGGATGGACAGGTAAATACGGCAAATATTGTTTGCGTAAGCAAAGCGCGGCTTGGGGATATGATAACAACGCTGCCTGCTGCAAAAATGAAGGAAATAGATAAAAGTATTGCGCTTTCTTTAGAGTTGATGCATTATTTTGAAGATTCTCAAAAGAAATACGAAAAATTGCAGGTATTTGTTGAAAAAGTAAAAAGGGATAGAAATGCCGCGCAGGACCAAGTCAAGCAAATAAAAGATATTATCTCAGAATATGGTTTTAACGAAGATGGTCAAAAAATGATAAAAGAAATACTTGACATTTGATGCTATATTCGATATCATAACATTACAAACAGTCATCTATCGAATATAGATGCGTATATGTGTTTGGCAAAGGAAGGGAGCTTTGAACAAGCTCCCTTTTTACTATTCATAAATTAAGATCATGTGCATATACTGTTTACACAAATATAGAACCGATAGAATATCGGTTCTCATACTTCCCATAGAGTTATTAACTTTATGGGAAATGTCAAGGGAGTGTTGTGGGTAACACAACACTCCCTCGACATTTCTATCAGATCCTCGCTACGCCGGTCTTCCGTGCCGCCTCGGCGACAGCCTTGGCGACAGCGCCGCCCACGCGCTCGTCGAACGCCTTGGGGATGATGTACTCAGCGGTCAGCTCCTCATCGCTGATGAGGTCGGACAGCGCCTTTGCCGCCGCCATCTTCATCTCCTCGTTGATATCGCTGGCGCGGACGTCGAAGGTGCCGCGGAAGATGCCGGGGAACGCCAGAACGTTGTTGATCTGGTTGGGGAAATCACTTCTGCCGGTGGCGATGACTGCCGCGCCGCCTGCCTTGGCATCCTCGGGGAAGATCTCGGGGGTGGGATTGGCGCAGGCGAAGATAATGGCATCGCGGTTCATGGTCTTCACCATCTCGGTGGTGACGGTGCCGGGAGCGGACACGCCGATGAACACATCCGCGCCCACCAGCATATCGGCAAGACTGCCGCTGCGCTTCTCCAGATTGGTGACCTCAGCCATTTCCTTCTTGATCCAGTTCAGACCCTCACGCCCCGCATAGATGGCGCCGGAGCGGTCGCACATGGTGACGTTCTTGAATCCGGCGGAAAGCAGCAGCTTCACGATGGAAACGGCGGCAGCGCCCGCCCCGGAGGTAACGACGCGAACCTCCACGTTCTCCTTCCCTACCACCTTCAGCGCGTTGGTCAGACCCGCGAGGGTGATGACGGCGGTGCCGTGCTGGTCATCGTGGAAAATGGGAATATCGCACTTCTCCTTCAGCTTGCGCTCGATCTCGAAGCAGCGGGGAGCGGCGATGTCCTCCAGATTGATGCCGCCAAAGCTGCCCGAAATGTTGTACACAGTTTCCACAAATTTATCAACATCTTGTGTCTTCACACACAGAGGGAAGGCATCCACGCCGCCAAAGGACTTGAACAGCACGCACTTGCCCTCCATGACGGGCATACCGGCTTCGGGACCGATGTCGCCCAGACCCAGAACGGCGCTGCCGTCTGTGATAACGGCGCAGAGATTGTGGCGGGGGGTCAGCTCGTAGCTCTTCTCAACGTCCTTCTGGATCTCCAGACAGGGCTGGGCAACGCCGGGGGTGTAAGCAAGGCTCAGATCCTCCTTGCTGGCAACGGGTACGGTGGAAATGACCTCGATCTTGCCCTTCCATTCCCCGTGCAGGCGGAGGGATTCCTTTGCGTAATCCATAGTTTTGCACCTCGTATCATAAGAATGTGGAAAACTTTTTCCAATCTACTATATTGTGACCCAAAAAGGCGCAATCGTCAAGAGAGAATCCACAGAAATCAAGCTTGCTGTGGTCAAAGAGGCACAAAAAACCGCAGGCTGATGCAGCCTGCGGTTTTTGATTGCATATCTTACTTGTGGTCGACGCTGTACATGTGCTTGACCAGCTCCAGAACCTTGTTGGAGTAACCGATCTCGTTGTCGTACCAGGAGACGACCTTGACGAAGGTGTCGGTCAGAGCGATACCGGCATCGGCATCGAAGATGGAGGTGCGGGTGTCGCCCAGGAAGTCGCTGGAAACAACGGCCTCGTCGGTGTAGCCCAGAACGCCCTTCAGCTCGCCCTCGGAAGCCTTCTTCATAGCGGCGCAGATCTCCTCGTACTTGGCGGGCTTAGCCAGGTTGACAGTCAGGTCAACAACGGAAACGTCCAGAGTGGGAACACGCATGGACATACCGGTCAGCTTGCCGTTCAGTTCAGGGATAACCTTGCCGACAGCCTTGGCGGCGCCGGTGGAGGAGGGGATGATGTTGCCGGTAGCAGCACGGCCGCCGCGCCAATCCTTCACGGAAGGACCGTCAACGGTCTTCTGGGTGGCGGTGACGGAGTGAACGGTGGTCATCAGACCATCGGTGATGCCCCAGTTGTCGTTCAGAACCTTGGCGATGGGAGCCAGGCAGTTGGTGGTGCAGGAAGCGTTGGAGACGAAGTTCATGTCGCTGGTGTACTTGTCGAAGTTGACGCCGCAGACGAACATGGGGGTATCGTCCTTGGAGGGAGCGGACATGATGACCTTCTTGGCACCTGCGTCCAGATGGCCCTGAGCCTTCTCCTTGGTCAGGAACAGGCCGGTGGACTCCACGACGTACTCAGCACCGATCTTGCCCCAGGGCAGGTCGGCGGGGTTGCGCTCTGCGAAGATGGGGATCTCCTTGCCGTTGACAACGATGGCGTTCTCAGTGGAGCTGACCTCACCCTCGAACTTGCCGTGCATGGTGTCATACTTCAGCATGTATGCGAGGTAATCGGCGGGGCACAGGTCATTGATGCCCACGATCTCGATCTCGGGGTGGTTGATGCTGGCGCGGAAGACCATGCGGCCGATGCGGCCAAAACCGTTAATACCAACTTTGATGCTCATAAATAAAAAGCTCCTTTCAGCTCTTTAATGAATTACCGAAGTAATTATACTCCGGAAACGTTTCCTTGAAAAGTGTTTTTTGCGTTTTTTCAGCCCAATTTATAATTTTCTTGTAATTTCTACAAAAATTTGATATACTGACGAAAATATTCGGTCAAAATTCAGACGCATATCAGCCGGTTTTATTTACCAACATGCTTTTTTGCGGCTTTGCGCAAACTATTTTCCCGGAGGTGGGGTATGGAAGGAAACAAAATTGACGATAATCTCAACGAAGTGCTGGGGCAGGTCGCCTATCAGATGAAGGAAACTATGGATGCCATGTACTCCGCTTTGCAGCGCGTCGCGCCCAGCGATGCCCGGGATGCTGATGGCGAGCTGGACGAAAACGCCGCCCTGCTGACCCGTAATTTTTACCGTCTGCGCCGTCTGTCCGGCAATCTGGAGGAGGCGGCGAATCTGGACTCCCCCGTTTCCCCGCCTCAGCAGAATGATGATATCATCGGGCTCTGCGCGGCTGTGACGGAGCGGGCGGCCTACGCGGCAAGGCTTCTGGGTCTGACGCTGGAGTTCAAAAGTGAGCGCAGCTCCCATATCATCGCGTTGAATGCAGACCGCATCGAGCGCCTGCTGCTCAATCTTCTGTCCAATGCCTTCAAGTTCACTCCCGCCGGCGGCAAGGTCACGGTGGAGGTGAATGTAACGCCCCGTCATGTGGAGCTGAAGGTGACGGACACCGGCTGCGGCATCACCAACGAGCAGAAGGAGCATCTGTTTGACCGCTACCGCAGTGCCGGATTTCCGGACGGCTCTCCCCGCGGGCTGGGCTTGGGGCTTCCCATCTGCCGCAAGATCGCGGCAGATCACGGCGGCACGCTGGTGGTGGTATCCGAAGAGGGAAAAGGCACTACCGCCACTGCCACGCTGGAGAATAAGAAGTCCGTAATGCTGCGGCTGAACACATGGATGGCGGGGGATTATTCCGGCGGCTTCAACCGCACGCTGCTGGAGCTTTCGGATGCCCTGCCCAAGCGGGCATTCAGAAACAAAATGATGGACTGACCGGCGGCACCGTGCCGCCAAAGGAGCATATATGGAGAAGAAAACAGTTTTGGTTGGCATGAGCGGCGGCGTGGACAGCGCCGCCGCCGCTTTGCTGCTGCAAAGCGAGGGGTATGCCCCCTCCGGCTGCACCCTGCAGCTTTATAACCGCCTGGACGGCGGCTGCGGCTCGCCGCAGGAGGCAGAGGATGCCCGCGCTGCGGCGAAGGCGCTGGATATCCCCTTTTACGCTCCCGACGAGAGCGAGTGCTTTCGCGCGTGCGTGATGGAGGATTTTGTGCGCACCTACTGCATGGGGCGCACGCCCAATCCCTGCATCCGCTGCAACAGATACGTGAAGTTCACCTCACTCCTGCGCCTTGCGGATAAGCTGGGGATCGACTATATCGCCACCGGACACTATGCCCGTGTGCGCTATGACGATCAGCTTGACCGCTGGCAGCTCTTGCGGGGTGAGGACCGGAGCAAAGACCAGAGCTATGTCCTCTATCCCCTGTCGCAGGAGATCCTCAGCCGCCTTCTGCTGCCGCTGGGCGGTTACGAAAAGAGCGCGGTGCGGGAGATCGTGGCGGAGCGGGGGCTTCATAATGCCCATAAGCCGGACAGCCAGGATATCTGCTTCGTACCGGACGGGGATTATGTGAGCTTTCTGCTGGAGAACGGTGTAACGCTTGAGCCGGGAAATTTTGTGGATAAAGATGGTAAGGTATTGGGAAAGCACCGTGGGCAGGTGTGCTACACCGGCGGTCAGCGGCGGGGATTGGGCGTGAGCGCGGATCGTCCGCTGTATGTTGTGCGGAAAAATGGGCATGATAATACCGTGGTGCTGGGGGACGAGGCGGATCTTTATACGAAAACGGTGTGGGCAGAGGAGTTCAACTGGGTGTCCCTCCCCCCTGTTGACGCGCCGCTGCGGGTGACCGCCAAAACGCGTTACAGTCAGCGTGAAGCGGCGGCGACGCTATATCCCGAGGAGAACGGGCGTGTGCGCGTGGTGTTTGACGAGGGACAGCGGGCGGTGACCGCCGGGCAGTCGCTGGTCTGCTATCTGGACGAGATGGTAGTGGGCGGCGGCGTGATCGTCGGAGCGGAATAAGCGGTGCTTTTCCGCAAAAACCTTGAAAGCGACAAAAAATAGGTGTTGACAAACCGGCGCATATATGGTATCCTAACTTATGCCGATATGCGCCGGTGTGGTGGAATGGTAGACACTGGGGACTTAAAATCCCCTGCTGGCGACAGCGTACCGGTTCGAGTCCGGTCACCGGCACCATAACGGTTCAGAATGATATATCGCGGCGTGGAGCAGTTGGCAGCTCGTCGGGCTCATAACCCGGAGGCCGCAGGTTCGAGTCCTGCCGCCGCAACCATAAAAAGAGGTTGATTCAGTACGAATCAACCTCTTTTTCTTACTTTTCGGCAGATTTCCATGAAGGGTTTGACCCCACGTTGACCCCAATTTAAGCGAGATCATACCGGAAGTTGAATCAGAAATTGATTAGGACTGAGCGAAATTTGATTGGGAGCAACGGGCGCAGGAGGACATACATTGATAAGCAGCTCTTCCTGCAAACGCTCTTTTATGTACTGTAATCCCATACTCATATCAGTTCCGCAGAATGTAATTCCGGGAAAACCGATCACCTCGAATGTCATAGTACCATCCCCTTGATTTGAGATAATAACCGGATAGGAAATTTCCTGCACGGGAGCTTGCCCCATGCCGTATAGATCCTCCATCAAGGCCATGCCAGCGATTTTGTGATCGTTGAGAACATGGGTGTAGGTGTCGAGCGTGAACGACACAGAATAGTGTCCTAGAAGCACGGAAAGCGTTTTAGCGTCCATCCCCTGCTCCAATGCTCTCGATGCGAAGGTGTGGCGGAGTGCATGAAATGTAAAATGCCGCA
>JAZOBV010000095.1:0-27461 GCA_045596145.1 Candidatus Pelethomonas sp. | reverse complement strand
ATCACCAGCTGGAGCGCCATGTTTGACGACAAATATGCCGGAAACGTGCTGCTCATCAACAACTCCCGCGACGCGCTGGGCTTCTCCCTCATGAGCTTGGGCTACTCGCTGAACACCACCGACGAGGCAGAACTGCGGGAGGCTAAGGAGCTGCTGGCCACCGCCAAGCGCAACGGCGTGTATCAGGCCTTCGTCATGGACGAGGTGTATCTGAAGATGGAGGGCGGCAACGCCGCCATCGGTGCCTACTACGCCGGCGACTACCTCACCATGGTGGACAACCAGGCCGACGGCGTGGACCTGGCCTTTGCCATTCCTGAAGAGGGCTCCAACTGGTTTGTGGATGCCATGTGCGTGCTGAAGGACGCTCCCCACAAGGAAGAAGCCGAAGCATGGATCAACTTCATCACCTCCACCGAGGCAAGCCTTGCCAACATGGACTATATCTGGTACGCTTCCCCCAACCGGGAAGCGCTGGAGCAATATCCCGCTTACTACGAGGAGCTGTATGGTGAACCTCTTGATCCCGAGGTGTATGCCATTATGGCAGCCCCGCAGGAGGTTCTTGACCGCTGCGAATCCTATGTCAATCTCCCCGCTGAGATCCTTGCGCTGTATAATGATCTTTGGATCAAGCTCGGTGTGAGCTGATTATGCTAAATTGAAAATGCCGCCAAAATGGGCGGTACTCATAAAACAGTTGACAGGTACAGCGGTTTACTGCTGTGCCTGTCATTATATAAATTTATTTCGCGTGATAATACGAAAACAAAAGGTTGATAAACTTGAATATGACAAAGGAGTTTGATTGATTTGTTTGGCGAGGTATTGATGATATTGGCTTATGCATACTATTTAACGTGGTTTGTGTGGCCGTTTGTTTTTGTTTTTGGATTGGCTCACGGGATAAAAGAATTGATTCAGACAAAGAAGGACTACAGTAAAGGACTTATGATTGCATCAGTTGCTCTGCTCTTTATTCTTGCAGGTCTGCTTTATCCGAGTTTTTCGTAATGAAGAACAAGCAACCTCCAATTTGTCAGAACAGATACCATGGCGCACTTTTATACATAGCGCCTTGCCATGTAGGGTAAACAATGATAAAAGCCAAGCTGCGTTTTGCAGCTTGGCTTTTACTGTTTTACGAACACTCACCTAATAGGCGACATTTCTGATTTCTTCTCAATACCGGCTGATCTCCATCGAGGTATCATCCTCACCTTTCTCGATGGACCGGATCTCAAGATAGTATTGCAGATCATCGTTGACCCTTACCAGCACTCTATCCCCCACTCGGTGTCCCAATAAAGCTTTGCCCACCGGGGATTCTTTGCTGATGCGACCCTTCAAGGCATCCTGTCGTAGTGTCGTGACGATCCGAAAGTTCATTTCCTTATTGAGCTTTTCGTTGAACACCACGATCTCATCAAACAGACCTACAACTCCTTCGTCTGACGCCGCATCAATGACCTTTGCGGTTTTTATCATACGCTCCAGATAGCGAATACGGCTTTCATTGCGGTTTTTTTCCTGTTTCGCGCATTTATACTCAAAATTTTCACTCAAATCACCAAAAGCCCTCGCAGTCTGCACATCCTCGATCAGCTTCGGACGCAGAACACGAATGCGGTGATCCAGTTCCTCTTTCATCTTCTGGATATCGACAGCGGTTAATTCGTCATACATGATGAACACGCTCCTAACTCGTTTTTTTCAGTATAACACTTCGGCGGGAAAAAAGAAACTTCAATTTTTATCTTCCATTTTTGCACCAGTATGGTATACTGAAGCGTGTATTTTCACCACCACAGACCAAGGAGTAAAACTAATGAACGCAAGAGAAGTATCGGAAATTCGCCGCCGTTTTCGTGCGGATAAAAGCAATATCACCCACGTTCGCGGCTGTTATGTGAATGAAAAAAAGGAGATCATCTCCGAATTTCATCAGTCTATGGCGCTTCTCTCCCAGTCTGAGAGTGAGGAACTGCTGGCAATCCTAAAGCGCACCCTCTCCGGTTCTATCGGACGCAATCTTGTGGATATCACATTTGACACCAAACAGGTCGTTTCCAGCGATGAGCACCGTCTTCTTATGGCGCTGCGCTCCTCCTCGCTGAATGATCTCGATGCGGTACATACCTTCTATCAGCGGGTTATCGAATCGCTGAATCTGGAGAGCAATTACCTCATTCTTCTCACCAATGATGCCTACGATGTGCCCTACCGTGCCAAGGACGGCGAGGAATTTGACGAAGGCTCCAACGAGGTCTACAACTATATCCTTTGCAGCATCTGCCCCGTCAAGGCAACAAAGCCCGCCCTCAGCTTCCATGCCCATGAAAATGCTTTCCGCAACCTCAGTCCCGATTGGATCATCTCCCCGCCGGAGCTGGGATTCCTTTTTCCCTCCTTTGACGACCGCAGCACCAATCTTTACAACGCGCTGTACTACACTAAAAACGCGGGTGAAAACTACCGACCCTTTGTTGACGCTATTTTCAACGCACCGATCCTCATGCCCGCCAAGCGCCAAAAGGAGACCTTTCAGGGACTTCTTGGCGAATCGCTGGAGGAAGAATGCCGCTGCGAGGTGGTGCAGTCCGTCCGTGACCAGCTCTGCGCCTTGATTGAAGAACACAAGCAGAGCAAGGATCCTCACCCTCTGGTCATTTCAAAATCCGGTATGCAGCGTCTGATCACCGGAAGCGGTGTGTCCGACGAGCGCGTCAACGCATTTTCCGAGCGTTTTGATGAAGCGTTTGGCGCGGATACCGCCCTCAGTCCCCGCAATCTGGTGGACACAAAAACCGAGATCTGCACCGCCGATGTAAAAATTCAGATCAGCTCAGAGCGCAGTGATCTGGTCGAGACCCGCGTGATCGACGGTGTCCGTTATGTCCTCATTCGTGTTGAAGACAGCGTTGAGGTCAACGGCGTTTCCATTCAAATTGATTGATATTGCACCGGAGCTGTCGTGTTACATGGCAGCTCCGGCTTTTTGCAGCGAAAATTTTACAAACACTATTGACTTTATCGCTTTAATGTGATATATTTTAACCATCCTAAGAAGGAGGTACGATCCAATGTACAAGTAAGCTCGATCCGTCGATGAGCACACTTTGTATTGGCGGATCAACCGAATTTGATCCCAGACGGCAGAAGCTTTTTCGCAATCGAAGCAGCATGGGTATATCTATCCACATCGAAATGAATGCACTGACTTGACAGAATGCAAAAGAAGTTTTCTTCGTAAGGGATACTGGAAAGGTGGAAAACCAAACTTGACAATTGAACAGATGAAGTAACCCCACGATCGTATGTCTGTTGATCGTGGGGTTACTTGTGTTTACTGCTTAAAAGCTATCCCATTTCCCTCCGCAGGCGTTCGATGGCGCGTTTTTCCAGTCGTGAAACCTGTACCTGACTAACACCAAGCACCTTGGCGCACTGCTGCTGAGTCATGCCACGAAAAAAACGAAGCAAAATCGTTTGTGCCTCCTGCTCCGGCAGATGACTGACCGCCGCACGCAAGGCAATTTTCTCCACCATAGTTTCTTCGCCAGTACTGTCTGCCAAAGTAGATTCGAGTGTAAGTCCTTCCGCGTTTTCCTGCTGCAGGCTGTCCGGAACCGCAGTGGCAAGCTCGGTGGCGGCGATCTCCTCCGCGCTCAGTCCGGTTTGCTCACTCAGTTCGTTGATTGTCGGCTCCCGCCCCAGATCAAAACGCAGCTTGTCTCGCGCGGCATATATGGCGAAGCTCCGCTCCCGCACCGTTCGCCCGACCTTGATCGCACCGTTATCGCGCAGAAAGCGGCGGATCTCCCCTGCTATCTTTGGAACAGCGTACGTTGAAAACTGTGTACCGTACGCCGTATCAAATCCCCGTACCGCCTTGAGAAAACCCAGACACCCCAACTGATAAAGATCATCGCTCTCAACTCCTCTGCCGTAATACCGCCGCACGACCGCCCAGATCAGGCCACTGTTCTGACGCAGAACCTCCTCCTCTGCCGCTTCATCCCCCTGCTGTGCCTGTACCAGCAGCTCTACCGTTTCCCCGGTCATCGTCCGGTATGACGGGGCAGGATGCTTTTGCGCATGGTAACGCGCGTTCCTTTCCCCGGCTTTGAGCTGATGGTTAAACGATCCATGAAGCTCTCCATGATGGTAAATCCCATACCGCTGCGCTCCTCGCCGCCGGTGGTATACATGGGCTCCCGTGCCTGCTTTACATCCGGGATGCCGCAGCCCCAGTCACGAACCATGATCTCCAGCACATTGTCCTCTAAAATGCGAACTCTTACAACGATCCGCCCCAGCGTGTCCGGATAGGCATGGACGATGGCATTGGTCACTGCCTCGCTCACAGCTGTTTTAATGTCGCCCAGCTCATCCAGCGTTGGGTCAAGCTGAGCGGCAAAGCACGCCACCGCAGCGCGGGCAAAGCCTTCGTTGGCGCTTCGGCTGAGAAACTCGAAGCTTATGTAATTTGTTGTTTTCATTTTTCGCCTCCTATAGTCAAGTCAAGGTATTTTCCAAGTCCGGCAGTTTCCAACACACGCGCTGCCTGTCTCGGTATATTGACTACCGTTAAGCTCCCTCCCAGCGTTTCCATGCGCCGTTTTGCACGGATCACCACCGCGATCCCCGAGCTGTCCATAAATGTCAGCTCTTCGAGGTCAAGTACCGTCTTCACAGGGAGCGCCTGCTCGATCCACCGATCGATGGATCGAATCACCTCCCGTGCGGCATGGTGATCCAGTTCGCCGTTCAACCGGATGGTAAGATCCCGATTTTTTGCTTGATAGGTCATTTCCATGGCTTGTCTCCTTCTCTTTTGCTCTGTATCAGCTATTATACAGAATTTGCCTGTATCTTTTGGTCGAAAAAACTGGTTCGTCAAAAAAAGCTCTGAAATATAGGCAGTAATTTTGACAGCATAACTGAGATGTGGTAAAATAAATAAATAATTGGTATCCTAACGGGTGCCTATTCTAAACGGAAGGATCACCGCCTATGGAGCGTCTTCTGCTGCACACCTGCTGTGCGCCATGCAGTGTCTACTGCGTCGATCTGCTGAGAAGCGAGGGAATCGAGCCTGTCAGCTTCTGGTTCAATCCCAATATCCACCCCTACCAGGAGTATAAAGCACGGCGGGACGCACTGCGGGAGTATTCCGCCTCTATCGGAATGGAGCTTATCATCCGGGAGGATTACGGTCTGCGCAGCTTTGTCCGCGCCGTTGCGGCAGATATCGACCACCGCTGCGCACACTGCTATACCTCCCGCATGGAGGAAACAGCACGCTATGCCGCAGAGAATGGGTTTACCCATTTCTCCACAACACTTCTGGTCAGCCCCTATCAAAACCACGAAGGTATCCGCGAAACTGCTGAGGAGCTTGCAATGCGTTACGGCGTGGAATTTCTGTACCGCGATTTCCGTCCCGGTTTCCGGGAGGGACAGTCCAAAGCGCGGGAAAATGGTCTTTACATGCAGAAATACTGCGGCTGCATCTTCTCTGAGGAAGACCGCTACGCCAAGCAGATCAAGCGCGACAAGGAGGCATCTGTATGACACTCTATTATGTGATCATTGCTCTGATAGGTTACCTCTTCGGCTGTTCAAATCTTGCTTTTTTTCTTGGAAAAGCCCGCGGGTTCGATATTCGCACCCACGGTTCCAACAACGCAGGCGCCAGCAACGCAACCGTTACGATGGGTCTTAAGATCGGCGTACTGGTTGGTTTGCACGATATCATTAAATCCTTTGCCGCCGCGTTTATTGCTTCTGCGCTTTTTCCCGCAATTCCCGCTGCTGCGGCAGTAGCAGGCACCGCAGCCGTGATTGGACATATCTTCCCCTTCTATCTTAGATTTCAAGGCGGCAAGGGCTTTGCTTCCTTCCTGGGCTTAACACTTGCGCTGGATTGGCGTTTCTTTCTCGCGATTATAGTCATTGTAGCCCTCATTACACTAATCAGCGACTATATTGTTCCCGGAACACTGACAACGATCATCTCGTTCCCCGTCTACCTTGCGATCCGGCACATAGGGATGTGGATCATTGCCATCGTTTGCATCGCGTCGGTGGTGATCCTTCTGAAGCATCTGGTCAATATCAAGCGACTGATCACCGGCGAGGAGATCGGGCTAAGACGCGCCATGAGTAAAAAAGACAAAATAGGACAATAAACTAGCCTTTGGACATACGCAAAGCTGAGAGGAGAGAATACTTTTGTACGATGTCATCATCATCGGTGCCGGTGTATCCGGCACCAGCATTGCACGCGAGCTTGCGAAATTTGATGCAAAGATCTGTGTCGTTGAACGATTTGAGGACGTTTGCTGCGGCACCAGCAAGGCAAACAGCGCCATCGTCCACGCCGGCTACGATGCAAAACCCGGCACACTGATGGCACGGCTTGATGTTGAGGGCAGCTATCTGATCCCTCAGCTCGCCCGCGATCTGGATTTCCAGTACATCAATAACGGTTCTCTTGTTCTGTGTATGCACGAGGAGGATCTTCCCGCTCTGCACGATCTCTATAACCGTGGCAAAACCAACGGTGTTTCCGCTTTGCGTCTTCTGACACGGGAGGAGATCATCGCTCTGGAGCCCAATGTACAGGAAAACGTCGTGGCAGGTATGCAGGCGGCTACCGGCGGCATCGTATGCCCCTTCGGAATGAATATCGCGTTTGCTGAAAACGCAGCGGAGAATGGTGTAGAGTTTCGCTTCAACACCTGTGTCACTGGATTTGAGCGTACCCGCGACGGCTGGGACGTAAAAACCGATCAGGGTACACTCTCCACCCGGATCGTGGTCAATGCAGCCGGTGTCTACGCAGACGAGCTGCATAACGCAGTCAGCCCCAGAAAGCTCCACATCACCCCCCGACGCGGTGATTATTATCTGCTGGACCGCATTACCGGCGGCTATGTCAAGCACACCCTTTTCCAGCTCCCCAGTAAATACGGTAAGGGCGTACTGGTCGCTCCCACCGTCCATGGCAATACGATCGTTGGTCCCACCGCCATCGACATTGATGACCGCGACGGCGTAAACACCACTGCGGCAGGTCTGGACGAAGTCATGCGCAAGGCTGGCATCATTGTCAAGGACGCTCCCCTGCGGCAGGTTATTACCTCCTTCGCCGGACTGCGCGCCCACGAGGATGGACATGAATTTGTTATCGGTGAAGCTGAAGGCGCTCCCGGATTTATCGACTGCGCAGGCATTGAATCCCCCGGTCTCTCCTCCTCCCCCGCTATCGGAAAAATGGTAGCGGAGATCGTCCGGGATAAGCTACTTCTGCCCCGCAAGGCAGACTATAAGGCAACCCGCAAGGGTATTCTGAACCCCGCAAAGCTCTCCTTTGAAGAGCGTCAGGAGCTGATCCGCCGGAACAGCTCCTATGGTAATGTGATCTGCCGCTGTGAAAGCATCACTGAGGGCGAGATTTTGGATGCGATCCACCGCCCACTGGGTGCCCGCAGTCTGGACGGCGTAAAACGCCGCGTTCGTGCCGGTATGGGACGCTGTCAGGGCGGCTTCTGTGCTCCCCGCGTGATGGAAATCCTCGCTCGTGAGCTGAGTCTCCCCATGGAGGAGATCACAAAGTCCGGTGGGAACTCCAAGCTGATCGTTGGAACCAATAAGGACTCTATGGAAGGAGGTGCGGATCATGGAACGCTGTGAGCTTGTCATTATCGGCGGAGGCCCTGCAGGACTCTCCGCTGCTATCGCGGCCCGGGAAGCCGGCGTGCAGGATATTCTTATCCTTGAACGCGACAAGGAGCTTGGCGGCATCCTAAATCAATGTATTCACAGCGGCTTTGGTCTTCACACCTTCAAGGAAGAGCTGACCGGTCCCGAATACGCCGGGCGCTACAGCAAACGTGTTAATGAACTGGGCATTCCCTATCTCTTGAACACGATGGTCCTTGAATTGTCCAATGACCGTGTCGTTACCGCAATGAACCGTAAAAAAGGATTGTTTCAGATTCAAGCAGGTGCCGTTATTCTTGCTATGGGCTGCCGTGAACGTGCCCGCGGAAATCTGAATATCCCCGGATTCCGTCCCGCAGGCATCTACTCCGCAGGCACTGCCCAGCGTCTGGTAAACATGGAGGGGTATCTCCCCGGTCGTGAGGTCGTGATTCTCGGAAGTGGTGATATCGGTCTTATCATGGCGCGCCGCATGACACTGGAGGGAGCTCATGTGCAGGTCGTCGCTGAGCTGATGCCGTATTCCGGCGGTTTGAAGCGTAATATCGTTCAATGTCTGGACGATTTTGGTATTCCTCTCAAGCTCAGCCACACTGTTGTCAATATCGAGGGGCGTGAACGCGTGACCGGAGTTACCATTGCAGAGGTCGATAAAAACCGCCGCCCAATTCCCGGAACAGAGGAACACTATAGCTGCGATACTCTCCTGCTCAGTGTTGGTCTGATCCCCGAAAACGAACTCAGCCGCTCTGCCGGTGTCGAGATCTCTCCAATCACCAATGGTCCCATTGTGAACGAAAGCCTTGAAACCTCGGTCAATGGCATTTTCGCCTGCGGAAATGTGCTGCATGTCCACGACCTGGTTGATTATGTCTCCGAAGAGGCGGCAGCAGCAGGTCAAGCGGCAGCAAAGTTCCTAAAGCGCAAAGCCACAAAATCTGACAAGTACATTCACTTAACAGTAAAAAATGGCGTTCGATACACTGTTCCCACCTATATTTCCCCCGAAAACATGTCGGATAGCATTACCGTCCGGTTCCGCGTAGCAGATGTTTATCGCGGCGCAAGCATCGTTGCCACCTCTGATTGTGGTGAAGAACTGATCCGCCGCAAGCGCATGATCGTTGCTCCGGGTGAAATGGAGGAAATCACGCTGAAAAAGTCCGATCTTCTTCAGAGAAGTAACATTCGCGAGATCACAATCGCATTGGAGGTAGCGCAATGACAGAAAAAAAAGATTTGATCTGCATTGGCTGCCCGATGGGCTGCCCCATGACTGTCACGCTGGACTCCGGTTCTGTTTCGTGTGTTGAGGGAAATACCTGCAAACGCGGAGATGATTACGCCCGTCGTGAGGTCATTGCACCCACACGAATACTGACCACGACTGTACCCGTGACCGGAGGTGAACGCTCCACAGTTCCCGTTAAGACTGCGGGAGAGATCCCCAAAGCACTTCTTTTGGACTGCGCCCGCGCCTTACGTAATGTGATACTCCCTGCTCCCATCCATGCCGGAGATATCGTTGTTGCCAATCTTCTTGAGACAGGCGTTGATGTTATCGCCGTCAAGGATATAAATATTCAATAAAAAGTCAGCCTGCGGAATACTGGTCGGTATTCCGCAGGCTGATTTTTTGGTTAGTAGCTCATAATACGCTGAAGCTCTCGCTCTGTCAAAGCATCTACACCTGCAAAGTCAACATTTGGAAGATAGACCGCTTCCAGTGCGTCGTGGGCACTTTTTGCCTCTTTCAGCAACTGAACACCCTCCTCACGCAGCGTTTGCGTCATCTTCCGCATGAACTTCAGTCGACCCTTCCAGCGCTTAAGATGCTCCGGATCGATCATCGCATCCAAATGGATCCGGCGATACGCAGGACAAGGACACTCCATCCCCTCCTTTGTTGTAACAAATGCTACCCCAAGCTCCGGTATCAGCACATGCTGCAGCCGCTCAACATGTTCGGGATCAGGACACAAAACAGAAGCAAACAGACGTTTTTGCGCGGCATCATGGATCTGCTCCAGCATTCTTGCCGCGATTCCTGCGCTGTCGACTAAATGATAAATATGCGGACAAAGCTTTTCCACGCTGTCAAACCGCCAGACCGGCCCCTTGCAGGTCAAACTTCCCAGAAAACGATACTGATCCTGTCCTCCCGATCCTTTTCCACGCAGCTCACGGCTAATGATCCCCTCTGTACGCCGCACCAGCTTATGGTTGTCGAGCCCCTGCAGCATCAGAGTAGACGCATTGTCATTGACCTGCCGCGCCGCACCAAGAACACGATAGGCACAGTGGTAAGCTTCACTGCACATATTTGACCAGCGTTCAATTTCATCGCGGCTGTCCTTCGCCGCCGCAATGTTATAGAACTCACCCAGATTGATATATCGATCCACTGCGGCTGGATAACGGGGTTCGATCACATGTGGAGCAGTTCCGTCAACGATCGCGGTTCTGATTCGTGGAAAATGCACACCGTCCAGCGAATCCGGATCCCCCGAGCAGTGAAGATACTCCACCTGTTCTCCCCGCTCCTCCATTGCAGCGCCAAGCTTTCGCATCATCGTGGATTTTCCGGCTCCCGGTCCGCCCTTCAGAACCAGAAGATCATAGTGATTTTGCGGTTCACAGAAGCGTTCAAAAAGATTTTGAAATCCCCTGCCACTGTTTGCTCCCAGGAAAAAGTGCGTTGCGTCACTCATAGTTGTTCCTCCCGCTCCATGGCTTCATACTGCCACAATATGCGGGACTAAGAATATTTGACAGCAGGTGGCATCGGATTTTTACACAAAACAGTGCTCCCTATCCGACAGACCGGAACGACTTACCACAGTTCCTCAACTCTATAGTATAATGCAAATCAGACCACCGCTGCCCTCGTTTACGATACGCTGCAGGGTCTCCTGAAATTTCAATCTGGCATCCATCGGCATACGGTAGAGCTTTGCCTGCAGATCCTCATTGACCAGCTCATGGAAGCTGCGCCCGAAGATGTTGGACTCCCAGATTTTAGCCGGATCACCGCTGAATTTTTCCATCAGATAGTTGACCATCTCCTCGCTCTGCTTCTCATTGCCGACAATGGGAGAGACCGTGGACTCAATATCCACCTTAAACATATGAATTGATGGTGCGTTTGCCTTGAGCTTAATGCCGTAGCGCCCGCCCTGCCGCATGACCTCCGGCTCCTCCAGTTCCAGCTCGTCAATGGTTGGCATAACGATCCCATAACCGGTTTCATACACGTTGGATAGCGCGGAAGCCACCTTGTTATATTTTGTTCGCACGTCGGCAAGCTCTGTCAGAAGCCCCATGAGATCCCCGTCGTCACTCACCTCAAAGCCGGACCGCTCACTTAATGTCTGATAGAACAGCTCCCTCGGAAGCTGCAGTTCAGCACCGGCGATGCCTTTTCCAAGATCAATGGACAGCACACGGCTGAGAGAAATGTTTTCCTCTTCCCCCATGACATGCACCGCATCCTCCACATCACGGATATGGCGCACTTTTTCGCCGCCCGTGCGGATCGTTCGGTAAACCGATTGGCGGATCGGATGCTCCATCGGCAGGGCATCCACCCAGGACGGAAGCTCGATACTCATTTCCCGCAACGGAAATTCGTAGAGAATACTTTTTAAAATTGCTCCGATGGCATCCTCCCCCAGCTCCAGACAGTTGACCGGAATACAGCGAACGCCAAACCTGCTTTCAATATCCTTCGCAATAGTGAGCGCCCGCCCCGCATGGGGCTCGGCGGAGTTGAGCAGCACAATAAACGGCTTTCCAAGCTCCTGCAGCTCACGGATCACCCGCTCCTCCGGCTCAAGGTAATCCTCGCGGGGAATATCTGATATCGAACCATCTGTGGTAATAACGATCCCAACCGTTGAATGATCCTCTATGACCTTACGGGTCCCGATCTCCGCCGCCTCCGCCATGGGGATCTCATGCTCCATCCACGGAGTCATCACCATCCTCGGTTCGCCATCCTCAAACTGCCCCATAGCACCCTTCACCATGTACCCAACGCTGTCGATCAGTCGGACAGAAAATGTTGCACCCCCATCCAGGGTGACCTCCACCGCCTCCTCGGGCACAAATTTGGGTTCTGCTGTCATAATAGTCCGTCCACTGCCGCTTTGCGGCAGCTCGTCGATGGCGCGTTCCCGGCGGTAGACATTGGCGATATTCGGGATCACATATGTCTCCATAAATCGCTTGATAAAGGTCGATTTTCCCGTGCGGACCGGTCCCAGCACCCCAACAAACAGCGAGCCGCCTGTTCTGGTCGCAATATCCTGATAGATATCGGTTTTTGTCATAGTATCCTCCCACGATCCTGCGTTATACTTACCGGAAAACGCCGCGAGACGCTGATCCGGTTTCGTTCCTGCGCTATCTATATGAGAAGTTTGTACCCGCTATGACAAAAAACTGCGAAGCCGACTGATCGGCTTCGCAGCTTTTAATGTTAGTTGATAATCGAGATTACTCAGCGTCCTCAGCGACTTCCTCAGCAGCGGGAGTCAGCAGAGCGCGGATGGACAGGGAGATCTTCTTCTTCTCCTCGTCAACGGCGGTGATCTTAGCCTCAACGGACTGACCCTCGGACAGAACCTCACCGGGCTTCTCGATGCGGCGGTCAGCGATCTGGGAAATGTGGATCAGACCATCAACACCGGGAACGACCTCAGCAAAAGCACCGAACTGCATCAGCTTAACAACGCGGACGGTAGCGACATCGCCGACCTTGTAGGTAGCCATGAACTTCTCCCAGGGATTGGTGCCGCGATCCTTGACGCCCAGAGAGATCTTGCGCTTCTCAGCATCGAAGGAGATGACATAAACATCCAGAGTATCGCCGACAGCAACGACCTCGGAGGGATGCTTAATGCGGCTCCAGCTCAGGTCGGAGATATGTACCATACCGTCAACACCGCCGATATCAACAAACACGCCGTAGCTGGTCATGCTCTTGACGGTACCGGTGTAGCGCTTATCGACCTCAATATTGTTCCAGACCTCAGCGGCAGCGGCAGCGCGAGCCTCCTGAGTAACAGCCTTAATGGAACCGACAACACGGCGGCGTGCACGGTTGACCTCGGTGATACGCAGAGAAACCTTCTGCTTGAGCAGCTGGCTCATCTCAGCCTCACGGGGCAGACCGGACTGGGAAGCGGGAACGAAGACGCGAACGCCCTTGACAGAAACAACGATACCGCCCTTGTTCTCCTCGGTAACAACACCCTCGAGGGTCTCCTTGTTGTTGCAGGACTCCTCGATATTCTCCCAAACCTTGGCAGCGTCCAGACGCTTCTTGGAGAGGGTAGCGTAGCCTTCCACGTCGTTGACGCGGATAACAAACAGCTCGATCTCATCGCCGGTCTTCACGATATCCTCGGGCTTAGCGTTGGGATCATCAGTCAGCTGATCCACAGGGATGTAGCCGGCCTGCTTGCAGCCCATATCCACGTGGACTTCGGTGGGGGTGATGCGGGTGACCACACCGGTTACCTTATCTCCTGTATTTAAAGTATTGGTATACTGTTCAAATAATTCGGCAAAATTTTCCATGCCTTCGCTCATGATCTTTTCTTCACTCATCGTCTTTTTGACCTCCTTAATGATGCTCGCAGGTGTGGACGCGCCCGCCGTCAAACCAACCACACGGCAATCCGACAGTTCTCCCCTGTTCAGCTCCGATGCGCTTTCGATCTGAAACACGCGGGAGCATTGGGAACGGCAAATCTCCGTCAGATGCTTTGTGTTGGCGCTTTTGGGATCACCAACCACCACCATTGCGTCAGCTTTCGAGGCAATATCTGCCGCTTCGGACTGGCGCATATGCGTAGCACTGCATATTGTATCAAATATTTTCAGATTTGTACACTCTTTTTTTAGAATTTCCAAAGATTTTTCCCAAATGTCGCGGATCTGGGTGGTCTGGGAAACGACAGTAATTGCCATTTTTCTTACAGCCGCAGTACTTTCAACCCATGCAGCCAATTCATCCGGACCCGAAAAAACAAGAAGATTTTTGCACCAGCCACCGATTCCGCGCACCTCCGGATGATGCGCTTCACCGATAATGACCGGCTGACGCCCCTCCTGCTCTGCCTGCTGCACAAGCTTGTGGACTCGGGCGACCTTTGGGCAGGTCGCGTCAATAACGCGCGCTCCGCGCTCATTCAGAATCTCATAGACCCGCTGACCCTCTCCGTGGGCACGCAGCAGCACGCAGTCCCCCTCCCTCACCTCTTCCGGTGATGAAATGACACGCATCCCCTGTTCGGCAAGCTCCCGGACAACATGACCGTTATGGATCACCTCGCCCAGCATACAGGAGCTTTTTTCCTTGCCGGAAAGCTCATACGCCATCTTAACAGCTCGATCTACACCGAAGCAAAAACCCGCGCTTTTTGCAAGGATCACTTCCATGCGTCCACCTCACTCATAGAATAGATGCGGCGCAGAACTTCTTCGGCGATCTGGTGATTTTCCTCCTGCGTGGGGCGTCGACCCTCGATTTGAGGCATATATGGTTCGCCGAAAATGACGGAATACCTGTGAAAAAGCTTTTTCTTACCGCCGCAGTAGATGGGCACGATAGGAACTCCGGTACGGGTCGCCATCATGGTGATTCCGCCCTTGGCATCCGTATCTCCCTGCTTCTCCACTCGGGTCCCCTCTGGGAACACCATCAGCCGCCGCCCATCATTCAGCGCCTTCAGCGCAGTCTTCATAGCGGAAAGATCATTTCCGCCGCGGTTCACAGGAAAACCTCCCAGCTTTTTCAAAAGCCAACGCAGAAGACCGTTTCGAAACAGCTCCTCCTTCGCCATAAACGCGATCCGGGAATCGTTTGGCAGTGCCAAAGCGATCAAAATTGGGTCCCAGCCGCTGGCATGATTGGCACAGAGCAATGCGCCGCCCTCCGGAACATTCTCACGTCCGACTGCGCGAAAGGGCATCAACAGCCAGATCAAGGGACGAAGAAGGATATATACATAATGAAAGAAACGATTCATACTCCCACGCGCTCCTTGATGATATTCAGGATCATTTCACAGCTCTGGGCAAAATCAAGGTTCGTTGTATCTACGATCACGCCATCCTCCGCAGGGCGCAGAGGCGCTGTTTCGCGGTGAGAATCTCTGTAGTCGCGCTGCTTAATCTCCTCCAGCAGCTTATCAAAATCAGCAGGCGTGCCGCGCTCCAAAAGCTCCTTGTAGCGGCGCCTTGCCCGCTCATTTACATCGGCGGTAAGGAAAATCTTGACCTGCGCGTCGGGTAAAACCACTGTTCCGATATCTCTGCCGTCCATCACCACGCTGCTCTTACGTGCGCAGGAACGCTGCATCTCCATCAGAAAGGTACGCACCTCCGGAATTGCGGAGACTTGAGACGCATACAGGGACATCTCCGGCAGACGGATCTTGTCGGTCACATCCTCGCCGTTTAAGTACATGCGCTGCAAACCGTCATCGCCATACGACATTTCAATTTTGGTTTCCGGGAGCAGCGCAATAACTGCCGCGGCATCAGAAGGCTGCTGACCGCGCAGATATACATGGTATCCAACCGTGCGGTAGATCGCGCCGGTGTCCACATACAAAATTCCCAATTCCCTGGCAATGGCACGGGCAATGGTGCTTTTTCCCGCGCCGCCGGGTCCGTCAATGGCTACTGCGTATATCTTTTCACTCATAAACGTTTTCTCCTTTAGCAATCTGACATAGCGGCAGAAACTCCCGCAAGATGACCTGTGGACCAGGCAATCTGCAAATTAAAGCCGCCGGTATAGGCATCCACATCCAGTACCTCTCCCGCGAAGTAAAGCCCTGCAAGAAGCTTTGACTCCATGGTAGACGGATTGACTTCCTTTACCGTTACACCACCGGAGGTAATAATGGCATCACGCACAGGACGAGGACCTGTAATCTCCACAGGAAGGGACTTAAGAAGGTTCAAAACCGTTTTTCTCTGCTCACGGGTGATGTCGTGCACTTTCGTATGCGGATCAATACCCGTCAGCTCCACGAAGGGATCGATCAGCTTTCGGGGCAGAAGCTCAACCAGAGCATTAGCAAAGTCGCTGTTGCTGTGTTTGCTGAAGTCAGAGAGCAGCCGCTTGTCCAGCGTCTGTTCGTTCAATGCGGGCTTCAGGTCGATCTCCAGACGATAGACCGCCTTTCCATACTTTCGCATGTGCGAGGATGCGGAAAGGATCAGCGGACCGCTGACACCGAAATGGGTGAACAGCATTTCACCAAAATCATCGTAAATTTTCTTCTTGTCCTCAAAAACACGCAGACCCACATTACGAAGGCTCAACCCCTGCAGCTTCTGGCACAGCTCACCGACCGCACACAGCGGGACCAGCGAGCCTCTGGGTTCAACGATGCTGTGTCCCACGCTTTTCGCCAGCTCATATCCATCTCCGGTAGAACCGGTCAGCGGATAGCTGACACCGCCGGTGGCGATAATGACCCGCTTTGCCTCATAGCTCTGCCGTTCTCCCTGTACACCCCGCAGAGCGCCATCCTCGACTATCAGACTCACAGCACGGTCACGGATCACGCTGATGCCAAGCTGCTTCATATATTTTTCCAGTGCACCGCTGATATCAAACGCCCGGTCGGACACCGGAAACACACGGTTTCCCCGTTCGGTCTTCATAGGAACACCATGAGTCTCAAAAAACGCAATAACATCAGCCGTATCAAATCCGGCAAAAGCGCTGTAAAGGAACCTTCCATTACAAGGTGTGTTTTGCAGAAGTTCTTCAGCAGAACAGTTGTTGGTTACATTGCAGCGTCCCTTTCCGGTGATATTCAGCTTCTTTCCAAGCCGCTCGTTGGGCTCCAGCAAAATTACCTGCACGCCGTATTCCGACGCCGCGATCGCCGCCATCATTCCCGCGGGACCACCGCCAATGACAACGATATCAGATCTCATCACCTTGTCCAAATACACCGTACTCCTCCCAAATACTCTCCAGACGGTTAAAGGTCTGGGCAATGTCCGCGTTTTTGCGGTGACCTGCCGCAACGATCAGCGCGTTGAGCAAGCTGAACGGCGCGACCAGAGAATCAACAAAAGAGATCATGTCGCTGCGCGCCATCAGTACCGCCGATGCCATAGGGTACAGAGGCGACATGGCACTGTCTGTGATCGCGACCACATCCGCTCCCCTGTCATGGGCAAACTGGACTCCCTTAACAGTGGACTGTGAATATCGCGGAAAGCTGATACCGACCAAAACATCCCCCGGACCGATCCGCAGCATACTTTCCAGGATCTCACCCGCGCTGTTGCTGGTCACAAGGGTGACATTCTCAAAAATAAGATGCAGATAAAAGTTCAGATATCCGGCAAGGAAGGAGCTGGAACGTACACCAAGAATATAGATATGCCGCGCGGCGACCAGCTTGTCCACCACCGTTTCAAAGGCACCGCGGTCCACCTCCTCGATGGCAACACGGATCTTATCCATATCCGTCTGTAAAACTGAGGTGACCACATCTGTGCCAAAAAATACATCAGACGCTTCAATACGCTGGATCGAGGTCAGGCGGGATCGCACCATCTCCTGCAATGCCTTCTGCATAGCGGGATAGCCGTCATAGCCAAGAACAGACGAAAAGCGCACCACCGTTGACTCACTGACATCCACCAGCTTGCCCAGCTTACTGGCTGTCATGAACGCAGCCTTATCGTAGTCAGACAAAATATAGCTCGCGATGCGCTTCTGTCCCTTGGAAAAACGTCCCATATTCTCTTGTATCGTATGTAAAACGTCTTTACTCATAAAATATGACCTCAGTTATAATATCTAACATAATATAATAGCAAAAATTTGCTTCATGCACAAGTGAAAATGCAGGAATCCCTGCATTTTTATCGAAGCAGATCCTCGATCTCCTGCCGTGTCAGTTTGCGCCAGGTTCCCTCCGGGAGCTTTCCCAGCGCAAGGGTACCCTCTCGTACCCGCTGCAAACGAAGGACTTTCAATCCCGCGATGGCGCACATTCTGCGGATCTGGCGGTTCAGGCCCTGATGGATCGTAACAGAAAGCGTCCACCGCCCTGCTTCCCTGCGCAAAACCCGCACCTGCGCAGGTACGATGGGTGTGCCATCCTCAAGCTCTGTCAACGCGGCAAGCCGACCCTCACATCCGGATAACCCGCCCGACACCGTAACGTGGTACTCTTTTTCCTTCTCATGGCTGGGATGCGCCAGACGCTGGGCAAAGGAGCCATCGTTGGTCAACAGAAGCAGACCATCCGAATCCATATCCAGTCTGCCCACAGGATAGACCCGCTCGCCGCAATCAGCGACCAGCTCCGCAACCGTTCTTCTCCCCCGCTCATCAGCCAGGGTGGTGACATAGCCCCGGGGCTTATTCAGCATCAGATACAGCTTTTCCGGCACCGGCCGCAGGGGTTTGCCATCAACGGCGATGGCATCGCTCTGCGCGTCCGCGCTGTCTCCCAGTTTGGCGACAACTCCGTTCACCGTGACCCGCCCGGCAAGAATATATTCTTCTGCCTGCCGCCGGGAACACACCCCGGCAGCAGACAGGATCTTCTGAATTCGTTCCATTCTGCAGAACCTCAATTAATGAAATAATCGTTTAAAAAAGCCTTTCGACTCCTCTGTCTCCGCCAGTTCCACTGCTTCCATTGCCACCAGCTCCACAGATGCAACTTCGACGCCGTCCAGATACGCGCAGGCAGTCCCAAGCACCTGACCGGATACAATGGGAGCCTCAACCGAAAGCGGCGCAACGACCTTCAAAGTCAGCTTTTCGCCATCTGCAACGGGATAAGATAGCTCTCCATTCGCCGCAAGCAGAACATTCTGCTTCGCACCTCCGCGCACAACTGCTGAGGCAAGCTTCTGCCCGGCGCTGACCAGACGTTCCATGCGGTAATTGGAAAAACCGTAATCAAACAGAGTCATGTGGTCGTTCCAGTCATCCCCGTCCTTCAGCGTGACACAAATAAGGGTCATACCATCACGCTCTGCCGCGGAAACCAGTGTACGTCCTGCGGCTTTGGTAAAACCGGTTTTCACGCCAATACACCCCTCACAAACGCGAAGCAGCTTGTTATGGTTACTCAGATAGCGGTCGCCGATGGTAATGAAATCTGTTGAAACAATGCGGCGAAAGGTTTCGTTCTCCAGCGCGTAAGCTGCGAGCCTTGCCATATCCCGGGCGCTGGAGTAATGCCCCTCGGCGTCCAGTCCGTTTGGATTGGCAAAACCTGAGTGGGTCATCCCCAGCTCACGCGCTGTGCGGTTCATCAGCTCCACAAAATTCTCTGTGCTGCCGCTTACACAGTGCGCCACCGCGAGAGCCGCGTCGTTACCGCTGACCAGCATCAGACCATAAAGAAGCTCCTCCAGTGAAAGCTGCTCACCGACTTGAAGATACATGGAGGACCCTTCCGCCATGTCCGAGACCGTTACGGTGTACACGGAATCAAGATCACCATACCGTATTGCCACAACAGCGGTCATGATTTTCGTAATACTGGCGATCAGACGCTCCTCGTCTGCATTGCTGTCATACAAAACCCTGCCGCTTCGCTGTTCTATCAGTATGCACGATTCCGCGGAAGTACTGACAGCAAACGTTTGGCAAGTTATAGCACTTAACACCATCATTGCAACTAAAATATGGTATATCTGTTTTCGAAGCATCCCGATCCCCTCTTTTTCTCAGATACGGTCAGTATGCCCCATCAAATTCGATACACTCATGCAAGATATGACATGACAGGATTTCCCCGGAAACGCAGGTGTGTTTCCGGGGAAATTGGATCTGTTATGACGGCCAAAAAGTATTATCCGTTATAGAATCTCGTCGGTGTCAGCCTCGCCAGCCGCAGTTTTCTTATTAATGAAATCTCCGACCTTATTGACCATATCCGGCACCATCTCCACAATGCGGTCCACCGTAGAGGATGCGGGAAGCGCCACGGGCATCACGCGCACATAACCATCCTTGACGATCAGAAACGCCACAGGCTCGATCTTGACACCGGTTCCAATACCCGCACCAAGATTCCCCTCTGCCGCATCAGTCTTATTGCCAAACGCGGCGCCACCGCCGCCAAACCCCATGCTGACTCTGGAAATGGGAATCAATGTCACACCATCCGGGGTACTGATGGGCTCACCAACGATGGCATTGGTATCCACCATGGCACGAACCTTTTCCATACCCTCCTGCATCAGGCTGCTGAGAGGATTTTTCTTCTCCATATTGAGCTCCTTTCTCTTACGGTGCATTACGCGGCAGGATCTGCCGCAACCGTTACGCTACTTTTATTCTTATGTGATGCTTCCGTCGTGCTTGCACGCTTTTTGAAGCCAAAATACCATTTTATGAAGCCCCCAACGGCAGAAACCGCGACGATCAGCATATCCCATGGCCTGATCCGTATACCGAGGTCTACAATGCAATCCATGCGTTCCTCACAGAAATCGAGAAAAAGCCTGATATCCTGCTCTTTGATCCGCACTGTCTTATGCAGCGCCGGCAAGACAGCCGCCAGCCCCCCCTGCAGCTTTCCGTACAATACTGCCGTATCCGCCGGATCCGTCCCCGCAACCAGAAGATGAAATTTCAGCGGAGTTATGACGATCCTCCGTCCCGTGCGCCGAAGCGCGCGAAGCAAAATTCGGGGCAGGGCATCCAGCGAGTAGCTGATCTGTTCCCAGTTTGGCCTTGTCTTTTCTTTCTTCGGCTTTTTCTTCTTTGGTTTTTCTGTATCCGGAGGCTCCGGTTCCGCTATTTCTTCCTTTTTATCTTTGGAAGGATACAGAATGATCGTTTTTGACGCATAGCGCAGCCAAACCTGTAGCGCACCGGCATCATAGCTCACGCGAAGGTTGACCGGAATAAGAAGCAGCACAGCGACCAGCAGCAAAATCAAGCCCAGCAGTATAAGCAGAATCTTGCCGATCACGCCGCATCACCTCTTTCTGTTTTTATTCTTCCGAAATATCTTTTGGTACAGGGTCTGTGACCTCCGTCAAACGTTCCTGCATAGGATCCTCGCCATCCTCACCAAGCATCACAGGGAGTTCCTTGAGCGAAGTCAGATGAAAGGAACGCAGGAAATTCTCTGTAGTGCGGTACAGTCTGGGGCGACCCGGCACCTGCAGCCGTCCGCACTCTTCGATCAGATCACGCTCTAAAAGAAGGGTCACAGTATAGGAGCTGTCCACACCGCGGATCTGATCCACCTGCGCGCGGGTCGTCGGCTGATGGTAGGCAATGATGGACAGAACCTCCAGCGCAGGCTGAGAAAGCTTCGCGGGCTTCCTCACCTCAAAGGCACGGCGGATCAGATCCGCGTATTCCGGCGCGGAGCAAAGCTGCCACTTATCCTCCATGCGAATCAGACGGATCCCGCGGCGCTCAAAGGCATAATGATCGCTAAGCCGCTGCAGGATCTCCTCAACGGACAGCTTATCAAGATTCAGAGCAAGGCAAACGCGGTCAATATGTACCGCCTCACCGGACGCAAAAAGGATGGCTTCAACAGCGGATTCCAGTTCTTTTAATTCAAGTGTCATGGATCAACCTCACAGGGCAAGAGTATCCCCCGCATCGCCTGCAGGGGTAACGGCGCAGTCTGATTCACTGCCCGCCAGATGGATCATGCGGTTTTTGCACAGCTCCAGAACAGCAAGAAATGTTGCAACGACCTCGCTGCGGCTGCGGCTTCCCCGAAAAAGCATCCGGAAGGTAGCCTTTCCAAGAGATTTCAGATGCTCCATGATCTCCCCCGCCTTCATGGAAACAGGGTATGGCTCATGGCTGACGATCTTGGAAAAGCTCTCCAGCGGAGGGGGCGCATTTCGCTCACCGCGGCTTGCCACTGCCCGAAGCGCCACCAGCAGATCCTCCGGTGTATGGTCATACTCATAGACCCTCTCCCGTTCCATCGGCTCGGGATTTTTGGTCATGATGTTGCGTCCAAATTCGCTCATTGGACCCAAAAACTCAACGACTCGCTTGATTTGCTCATAGGTCTCGCTGTTTCTGCGCTCCTCCAGCGATTTGATCAGCTGATCCATCTCGCTCTGCGCTTCTTCGTCCTCAATGGACAGCAGCATACGCGTTTTGATGAACATAAGCTGTGCCGCCATGGTAATGAACTCGCTGGCTATCTCCAGATCCATTTTCTGGCGCAGCTCCAGATATTCCAGATACTGATCCAAAATCAGCGCGATAGGGATATCCTGGATCTCGATTTTATTTTTGCTGAGCAGGAACAGGATCAGATCCAGCGGACCCTCAAAATCCTCCAGTCCCTCCCGGCTCTGCACCACCTGTTCCAGCTTATATACAGGACTGTCCATCCAGTCACCTCATCATCTGAAAAATAGATTTCCCATCCAATAGTAGACCGCTTCAATGGCATTGGAGAGGTAGTTTCCGCCCAGATCAAGCCAGATAATCAGCATCAGAAGCAGCATACCATAGCGCTCAAACCGCATCAGTATGTAATAAGCGCGCTCCGGCAGGATCGAAAACAGCACCTTGGAACCGTCCAGCGGCGGAATGGGCACCAGATTGAACAATCCCAAGCCAATGCTTAAAATCGCCGTAGTGAGTAAAAACTCAAAAAGGCCGAGCGTAAATGTGCCGATCAGCGCGGTATTATCGCTCATCATCAAACTGAGACGGGATGCGCCGAATATCAATGCCAATGCCAGAAGAAAATTTGAAACCGGTCCCGCGAGCGCCGTGACCGCCATGCCCAATCTCGGATTTTTGAAGTGGCGCATATCAACAGGCACAGGCTTCGCCCAACCGAATCCGCAGATCATCATGGATGCAAGCCCCAGCCAGTCGATGTGATGGATGGGATTAAAGCTCAGACGCTTCATGCGCTTTGCTGTGGGGTCACCCAGCGCATAGGCAGCAAGACCGTGAGAGGTTTCATGCACCGTCAAACAGATCAAAACGCTCACGATCCGCAAAAGTGTGTCCACAAGCGCGCCCCAGTTAAATTGTTCCCAAAAAGCTTGCAGGTATCCGGTCATAGTATCTCCAAAATGTCACGCACAAAATCACATAGATAAGGTATTATATCAGATTTCAAAACAAAATACAAGCATAGATACCTTGAAATATCAGTGAACCCTGTACCATGCGGGCACCGGTTCTCTCATATCATCATACCAGCTCAGAACGTCTCCGCATTGATTTCTCATTACGGATATCTCTTTCTCGCCAAACGGGATCGCCCACGGGAGAGAGGAAAGCGTATTTGTGGCAATATACAGCGCCAGAAGCCGCCAGAAATCCATTGGAATATTGCTGTCAAAATACCCATCAACGATGCCGCAGGCAAATTCCGGCGCACTCTGCGCCGACCAGACAATACGGTTAAACTCCTCCCACGGATCACCGAAGTCATCCTTGTCAAAATCTATGATAATGAGCCTGCCGCTGTGGTCGATCATCATATTCCCCACATGGAAATCTCCGTGCTGATAGGTCACCGGTCTGTTTTTCAGCAGATGGCGGCTGTTTTGGATATACTCGATCAGCACACCGCCCTTTTCGTACTGCAAGGGGCATTCCTCATACGCCTTCAGCTTCCGGTCAATCTTGCGGTTAAAGTAGTCCTCCCAGCAGTGTTCACCCTCCGCAGGCAGCGAGTGAATTTTTTTCAGAGCTCGCCCCGCGTCAAGTCCCAACGCATATTGCTCAGCGCCGCTCAGCTCCGGCATCACAGCCTCCGCGTCCCTGCCGTCCACCCAACTGTGAACTACATAGACCCCGTCCTCACAGACACCGCACTCCATCGGCTGACACATAGGGATCCCCAGCTCCGCAGCTTTCTTCATCCACCGGAAGGTTCGCTCCACCCGTTCACGCCGCTCTATGGGTGAAATACGCAGCAGATACCGCTCCCCAGCTTCATCTGTCACACAGAATTTCCGGTCTCCCGACCAACCCTTCTCGATTGGCTCACGCTTCACAAAGTCCATTTCATTCACGCCCTTCCCTTTTGATAAACAAAACCGCCCGGTCGGGCGGTTTTGTAATGATAGAAGATCTATTATGCCTTGCCGTCGCAGCCGAGGACATTGATCAGCTTGTGCTTGACCATTTCCTTAATAGCAGCGCGGGCGGGCTTCAGATACTCACGAGGATCGAACTTGGAGGGATTCTCGCTGAAGAACTGACGGACGGTACCGGTCATGGCAAGACGCAGGTCGGAGTCAATGTTGATCTTGCATACCGCCATGGATGCAGCCTTACGCAGCTGCTCCTCGGGCCCCCCGACAGCATTGGGCATGTTGCCGCCGTTCTCATTGATCATCTTCACGAACTCCTGAGGAACGGAAGAAGAACCATGCAGAACGATGGGGAACCCGGGCAGACGCTTGGAGACCTCCTCCAGAATGTCAAAGCGCAGGGGCGGGGGAACCAGAACACCCTTCTCATTGACGGTGCACTGCTCGGGCTTGAACTTATAAGCGCCGTGGCTGGTACCGATGGCAATCGCCAGAGAATCACAGCCGGTCTTGGTAACGAACTCCTCGACCTCCTCGGGACGGGTGTAGGAAGAATCCTCAGCGGAAACAACGACCTCATCCTCAACGCCGGCGAGGGAGCCCAGCTCAGCCTCAACGACAACGCCGTGGTCATGAGCGTACTCAACGACCTTGCGGGTGACCTCAATATTCTCAGCAAAAGGCTTGCTGCTGGCATCGATCATGACGGAGGTAAAGCCGCCGTCGATGCAGCTCTTGCAGGTCTCAAAGCTGTCACCATGATCCAGATGCAGGGCGATGGGCAGACCGGTCTCGATGACGGCAGCCTCAACCAGCTTGGTCAGGTACGTGTGGTTTGCGTAAGCGCGGGCGCCCTTGGATACCTGCAGGATCAGAGGAGCGTTGACTTCCTTGGCTGCCTCGGTGATACCCTGGACGATCTCCATGTTGTTGACGTTGAAAGCGCCGATAGCGTAGCCGCCGTTGTACGCCTTCTTAAACATTTCAGTTGTAGTTACGAGGGGCATTTTCAGTTCCTCCTTGTATGGATTATGGTAATATTGTATCACGCTTTCCTCAAATTGCAATGCGTTTGCATGTAAAAAGTCCCCCACTGCGCTGATTTTTCTTTGTTTAAATTGGCAAAATTTGTGACAACTACCACGGAAACATCATACTTCTTCAGAACTTCCGTACAAAATGACGTTTACAACAATTTATAAAAATGGTATACTTTAGTACGTTAACATGTGATTTTGGAGGTATTTCCCTATGAACGCACTCAAATGCGCCTGCATTATCGGCCAGTCCGGCGGCCCCACTTCCGTTATCAACGCCAGTGCCTACGGCGTGATCCGCACCGCTCTCGACAGCGATGTCATCACCAAGGTCTATGGCGCTGCCAACGGTATCAAGGGCGTGCTGAATGACCGTCTGTACGACATGGAGCAGGAGGATGCCGCAGAGCTGGAGCTTCTGCCCTACACCCCCTCTTCCGCTCTGGGTTCCTGCCGCTATAAGATCGCAGATCCCGATGTGGACGACACCGATTATAAGCGCATTCTGGAAATTTTTAAGAAGTACGATGTTCGTTATTTCTTTTACAATGGTGGAAACGATTCCATGGACACCTGCAACAAGATCAGCAAGTATATGCAGAGTGTCGGCTATGAATGCCGCGTGATGGGTGTGCCCAAGACCATCGACAACGATCTCTTCGGCACCGACCACTGCCCCGGCTATGCTTCCGCCGCCAAATATATCGCCACCAGCTGCATGGAGGTCTATCACGATGCCCGCGTATATGATACCGGCATGGTCTGCATCATGGAGATCATGGGTCGTCACGCCGGCTGGCTGACCGCCGCCGCAAGCCTTGCCACCGAGTATGGTGCGGGTCCTGACCTCGTTTATATGCCCGAGACTGATTTCGACATGGAGAAGTTCCTTGCCGATGTCAAGCGTATCTATGCTGAGAAGGGCAACTGCATGGTCGCAGTTTCCGAGGGTATCCACTACGCTGACGGTTCTTTCGTTTCCGAGGCAAAGACCTCCGCGACCGATGGTTTCGGTCATGCTCAGCTTGGCGGTCTTGCTCAGCTGTTGGCAGAGGTCTGCAAGCAGCGTCTGGGTGTTAAGGTTCGCGGCATTGAGCTGAGCCTGCTGCAGCGCTGCGGCGCCCACCTCGCCTCCCAGACCGATATCGACGAGTCCTTCATGTCCGGTAAGGCCGCTGTTGAGAATGCTGTCGCCGGTCTGACCGACAAGATGGTCGGCTTCGAGCGTGCCTATGAGGATGGCAAGTACGTCTGCAAGACCAAGCTGTTCAACCTCACCGATGTTGCCAATACCGAGAAGAAGTTCCCCCGCGAGTGGATCAACGCTGAGGGTAACGGCATCGAGAAGCCCTTTGTGGACTACGCTCTCCCCCTCATCCAGGGTGAGACCCAGCTCAAGAAGGTGGACGGTCTGCCCCGCTTCGCCAAGCTGAGGAAGGTCATCGCAAAGTAAAAAATGATAACAAAAATCGTGCTGTTCAGTGGAACAGCACGATTTTTTAATCTATAACCTTTTTCGGAACAAATCCGAGATAATCCGCCGCAACCAGATGGTACTCCACCCCACCCAGCTTTCCTTCGATCGCCCGTTTATGGGTCGGACCGTGGAGATGCCCGTAGTAACACCGCTCCACGCCGTACTCCTCCAGCTTGGTGATGACCTCCGGGCAGCGGTAGCCGGTATACAGGGGCGGATAGTGCAGAAAAGCAAGGATCGGACGATCCCCAGCCGCCTTCAAAGATGCTTCCAGCCGCCCCACCTCGCGGTTCAAAACCTTGGCGTTATGAACAGACTTTTCCTCCTCATAAAACCAGCCGCGCGTTCCGCAGATGGCGTAGTCGCCATAGAAAAACGAATTATTATGAAGGATCTCCAGCGTATTCAACTCATTTTCCTCGAAAAATTTCTTCATTTTCGATGCAGTGTTCCACCAGTAGTCGTGGTTGCCCTTCAGAATCAGCTTTTTGCCCGGAAGACGGTCAATAAACCGGAAATCCGCCAGACTTTCCTTGAAATCAATGCCCCAAGAGGTATCGCCGCAGAGGACGATCACATCATCGTCGTTCAACGCAGAAAACGCGCTCTCCAACCGCTGTACATGATCCGTCCAGCCGGAACCGAAGATATCCATCGGCTTATTCACGGTGAGAGATAAATGCAAATCTCCGATCGCATACAGTGCCATGGACCGTCCCCCCTTTCAAAATCAAAAATTTAGCAGATGCTCCTGCTTATTGGCAAACATCAGCCGCGTGCCATCTTCTGCCAGCAGCCACAGATGCACACCGGTGTCACCAGTGCTAAACCGGATGGGCGCGGCAGGCGGCAGACCGATCAGAGACGCAAAAAGCTGATTGATCATTCCACCGTGGGAAATGATCGCCGCTGTCTTGCCCTCCGGGATCTGCTCCATGCACCGCTGCAGCGCCCTGTCCGCCCTGGCACGGAACTCATACTGGGATTCCTGCCCGTAGACGCATTTGTCCGGCGGCAGATTATCCACCCGTGGATAGTGCTTTGCCGCCTCCTCAAAGGGCAGACCTGCCAGAAGTCCGTTGTTGAACTCCATCAGATCCTCATCAAAAATGATGGGAACTCCCGCGGCTTCGGATAAAGTCGGAGGCCAAGCG
>JAZOBV010000094.1:0-2450 GCA_045596145.1 Candidatus Pelethomonas sp. | reverse complement strand
TGCGGGAATGTGACGCAGGGGTGAAGATGGGCATCTCGTCCATCTCCGATGTGTTGGATTATGTCCATTCAGACGAGTTTAAAACCATGCTTACCGACTGCAAGGGGGAGCACGAGAAGCTTGACCGGGAGATCAGTCAGCTTCTGGACCGCTATAAGGATGACGGAAAATCACCCAATACAATGGCGAAGGCGATGTCCTTTACCAAAACCAGCGTAAAGCTTGCCATGAACGATTCCGACGCGACCATTGCCGATTTGATGACCGATGGCTGCAACATGGGTGTCAAATCGCTGAACAAGTATCTGAACAAGTACGAGGCCGCTGATGAGGTTTCCAAGGATATCGCTAAGCGGCTCATCAATCTGGAGCAGCAACTGACTCTGGATATCCGGCAATATTTGTAAAAACGCGGAAAAGGAGCACTGTGCGGTTGACGTGACCCCTTTTGGGAGATCCGCAGAGGCATCAAATAACCACTTTGCTTTGATGCCTCTGCGGTGGCAGCAGGGAAACAGGGGATAAAAGCACTTCTGTGAAAAGTAAATGAAATTTTTGGAAAAGTTGTTTTTTCCCATTGTGTTTTTTGCGAGGTTGTGGTATGCTGATACCATCAATAAGTCCCACCAATTACCGAAAAGGAGTGATTTCTTATGGTTAGACTTATCATGAGCGGATCGGGCGAGGGCAAGACCAAGCAGCTTCTGGACCTGATGAACACTGCGGCGGACACCGAGTCCGGCTGCATGGTGTGCATCGAGCCCACGCGCAATATGAGCTTCAACCTGCGCCATCAGATCCGTCTGGTCGATGCATCTGAGTTCTCTATTGGCAGCTTTGAGGCCCTGCGTGGTTTCGTCAGTGGTCTGTACGCCGGCAATTACGATATTTCCCATGTGTTTATCGATAATCTGTGCAAGATCGCTCAGACCAACGACGAGCAGGAGATCGGTGCTTTCCTGACCTGGCTGGATAACTTCACCGCTCCCCTGAACGTTAAGGCAACGATCACCATCAGCGCTTCCGCCGATTCCGCGACGGATATTATGCGCAAGTACATGTATCCAGCACACGCCGCCCCTGTCCTTGGGACAGGGCCGGTCACTTTTCCCGCAGATTGACTTTTTCTCTCCATGCTCGTATAATAGGAGCAATGATGAAAATTTTACCTGCTTCGGGGAGGTATCGGAATGTACAAGATCGAAAAAATCACGGATCGAAACGGTTTGATCAAAACGGATGAGGAGTCCCGCAGACACATGGGCTGCCTTGCCGCCGCGAAAATGGAGGAGGGCTGCGCGCTGCTCCACTGCCGCCGGGATAACACGGGGCATGTTTGTGACCGTTATATCCGCACCAGTCTGATCCAGAACTGGAGCAAGAATAAAAACACAGGCGACATCGTTCTGGAAACGATGAACAGTGTGTACCACCTAAAGCAGATGAATACATAATAAAAACGGGCACCGCTTTGCGGTGCCCGTAAAATTATTCTGTTATTCGATGCCGTCGGTCTCCAGCAGACCGTAGCCGCCATTTCTGCGGCGGTAGACGATGCTGACGACATCATTGGTGCTGCGGTAGACAAAGAAATCGTGTCCCAGCAGATTCATCTGCAGGATCGCTTCCTCGGTGCTCATGGGCTTCACTGTGATATGCTTGGTGCGGACAACATCAAACTCCGTTTCCTCGGGGACCTCAAACTCCTCGGGCATGGTGGACACCAGAGCCTCCTGCCGCAGACGCTTGCTCAAGCGGGTCTTGTTTTTGCGGATCTGGCGGTCGATGGTGGAGGCAACGGCATCGATGGCGCTGCGCATATCACCGTCGCGGGATTCTTCCTGAGCGCGGAACATGGTGCCGCCGCTGACGATCGTGACTTCCACGACACAGCGGTGATCCTTTTCCACACAGAAGGTCACAATCGCTTCGGCATCCTCATGAAAATAGCGATCCAGCTTGGAGATCTTCTTCTCGGCATATTCCTTGACGGAGTCGTTGAGGGATACCTTTCTGCAGGTAAATGTGAACTTCATAATATCGCTCCTTTCTTGCCACACGCTTTTGTGGTTTAAAGCAATTATACTACAGTTTTGTTTCATTGTACAGAGATTTTTTCAAATGTTCAGAAAAATGTAACAGTTTTGTTCTGCTGCGCCAAATTCGATGGCAAGCGGCAAAGGATCTCTTTATGCGACAAAAGCTCCTATTTACAAGTCCTGCGTCAATGCGCTATACTATGTATGGAAGCTTTCCAATATCCCACCCGCTTGAGCCGCTGCGTTTTTGCAGCGGCTCCCTTTTTGCGGGTAAATTGTTGTTTATCTTACTATGATTGATTTATCGTGCCGCTGGCGCGGCAGATGCCCATTATCTATTTGAAAACTGGTTCAGCCTCCGGCGGGTGACTTTCTCCTTGTCGAGAAAGTCACCAAAGCGCCACATAAGGG
>JAZOBV010000093.1:0-29082 GCA_045596145.1 Candidatus Pelethomonas sp. | reverse complement strand
GTGCTGTGTGCTGCAATGTTTGCGGTGGGCATTGTGATGATATTTATACAGATGGAAGCGCCTGCCGTTCACTGTATGGGACTGCTTGTACTGCTGGTGTCCTTCCTTTTGAATGGACAGCTGCGCCGCTGCGGCAAAGATGCCGAAGATAATGAAGAATAAGAGGATAGTTACCCATGGATAAGATTGTCAGAGCCATTTCCAGCGACGGCCTCGTGCAGGCTGCCGCCATTTGCAGCCGCGATTTGACGGAGCGTGCCCGTCAGATCCACAATGCCTCTCCTGTGGCCACCGCCGCGTTGGGGCGTGCCCTGTCGGCGGCCTCGCTGATGGGCAACGCCTTGAAGGGGCAGGGGGCAAGTGTCACCTTGCAGTTCAAGGGCGGCGGCCCTCTTGGTACGCTGTTGGTGGTGTCCGATGCCGAGGGCAATGTCCGGGGCTACGCGGTCAATCCTCAGACTGACCTGCCTCTGCGCCCCGATGGGAAGCTGGATGTAGGCGGTGCGTTGGGCAGCGAGGGTACGCTGACGGTCATTAAGGATCTCAACATGCGCGAGCCCTATGTGGGCACGGTGGACTTGTTGGGCGGCGAGATCGCCGAGGATGTGGCGGCCTATTTTGTGGAGTCCGAGCAGATCCCCACGGCCTGTGGTTTGGGCGTGCTGGTAGACCGTGATCGCAGCGTGAAGGCGGCGGGCGGCTATCTCATTCAGCTGCTGCCCGGTGCAGGTGAGGACACCATCGTGAAGGTGGAGGGCGGCATTATGGCAGCAGGCAGCGTCACCTCTTTTTTGGAGAAGGACGATGACCCCGAGCATCTCCTGCGCCATGTGATGTCGGACTTCGACTTGAAGGTGTTCGATGCCACGGAGGTGGAGTACCGCTGCTACTGCAGCCGTGACCGTGTGGCGCGTGCCTTGGTGGCGTTGGGCCGCGAGGAGCTGGAGAACATCATCCGCGAACAGGGCGGCTGCGAAATGACCTGCCAGTTCTGCGACGCGGTGTATAAGTTCACCGCCGAGGATTTGGAAAAGCTGATTGAGGAAATGTGAAAGAGGAAGCACCACCCGCGAGGGTGGTGCTTTTAGATTATTGGGGAGTTTTGCGACGAGTTTTTCGCCGAAGCGCTGCCGGTGGCAGATGAAGCGAGGCAAAAAAAGGAAGCGACCCGTGGCTCCATGTTTCAACGAGACTGGGACACGGCTGCCGCGACGAGAGCAATCGCCCGACCACGCTACCGCACCACGACACGCACGCGGGCACCGAAACAGTCCGCTGGACTGTTTCTCTCGCTACGCTCGTGCCCTGTTCGAGCCTCGTCTTGCTGCCATTCCAAAAACAAAAACAGGAACCTGTCGGGGGGAAGAAAGTGAAATATTCGTCTTATGACGAATGTGAAATAACGACCTGCGGTCGTTGTGAAGTTTGATGCTATGCATCAAGTGAAATGAAATAAATCCACTCACGCCCGCAGGCATTTCACATGGCGAAGCCATATTTCACACGCGAAGCGTATTTCACAAATCCCGCAAGGGATTTATTTCGTTGAAAAAAGAAAGACACGCTTTCGCGTGTCTTTCTTTTTTCTGGAGCGGGCGACGAGGCTCGCTCGTGGTGCTACCGCACCACGACACGCACGCGGGCACCGAAACAGTCCACCGGACTGTTTCTCTCGCTTCGCTCGTGCCCTGTTCTCGCCTCGTCTTGCTGTCATTCCAAAAACAAAAACACCACCCTGTTGGGTGGTGTTTTGTTTTTGGAGCGGGCGACGAGGCTCGAACTCGCTACCTCGACCTTGGCAAGGTCGCGCTCTACCAGATGAGCTACGCCCGCATGCGGCACCAACCGTATTCGGTCAGTGCCATGGTGCCTCCGGTCGGAGTTGAACCAACGACACGCGGATTTTCAGTCCGCTGCTCTACCAACTGAGCTACAGAGGCAAAAGGCGACCAAGAAGGGGCTCGAACCCTCGACCTCCAGCGTGACAGGCTGGCGTTCTAACCAACTGAACTACTTGGCCATATGTGGTGGGAACAACTGGACTCGAACCAGTGACCCCCTGCTTGTAAGGCAGGTGCTCTAACCAGCTGAGCTATGCTCCCGATTGTCGCCGTACCGAACGGCAAGGATTACTATACCAAACAATTTTCATTCTGTCAACAATTATTTTTCGTTTTTTTAAAATTTTTCAGAGGGCGGTTTCGCCCTCTGAAAAATCAAACCGTTTTTGAGAAGTAGTAAAACCACTCGTCCTCACCGGAGGGGCGCATACACGCCGACAGCATCCGCCATGAGGCTTCATTCTCGTGGTAGCACTTTGCCAGCAGCCTGCGCAGTCCCAGAGAATAGAGCGTCCAGTCCGCGATGCGGGCAAATGCCTCCGTGCCATAGCCGTGACCGCTGTGCTCCGGCAGGATGCGGCAGCCCAGCTCCGCTTCGCCCCGGGCGTTGAAGCGGTACAGCACTACCTCGCCGATGAATTCGCCGTTCAGACGGATGGCGAAATTGATGGCGAGCTTTGCCGCGAAGTCCCGGCGGGTGACATCCAGAAAATAGTCCTCCGTCAGTTCCTCAAAGAGGTCCTGGCGGTAGTCGTAGCCCCACCAGCGGTTGCGGTGATCGTCCAGACACAGGCGGTTGTAGGCTTCCTTATCCTGTTCCCCAATGGCATCATAGGTCAGGCGCTCGCTTTGGAGGGCGGGAACCGCGTCAATGTCATGAAGCTCATTGCGCGCAGCGACACGAAGCTTCTCGCCCATGGCAGCAGGGAGATATTGCAGCTTGCTGGTGCGCAGTCCCTTATCGCAGGCATCGTCCTCACGATTGATGAAGCGTGTCCCGCCGCTGAAATGGGCGGCGAAGGACTGCACCATGGCGGGATATATGCCCTCATAGCCGGACAGAGCCTTCTCGATGTGGCAGATCAGCGTGTCACCGCAGATCTCACCCATCGAAATAGCGATCAGCCGGCCGTCCAGCTCGATACCGCCTGCCTTGACCCAGCGCCTGCCCACCTGACGCATGATCTTCTGGGCATAGCACACTTCTTTTTTTGCAAGGATCGTATCCTTGTTAAATTTTTCGTGAAATTCCGCCCAGAACGATTCGATCCGGGGCTTGTCCTCCGCCGTAAGCGGACAGAACTTCGCCTCAGGGTAAAGCTTGCGGAATTTGTTGATGTGGTTTCGCTGACCGCTGTAGCGCCGTCCCGCGAAGGTGGAGAGATCCTCACTGTGATAGAGGTAGTCCTGCCACAGCCGGACATTTTCGATGCTCGCGTATGGATAGCGGTCCAGCAGGCGCTCCCGCTCCTCTCTGGGTACTGGGGAAAAGACCGGAAGGATGCCCTTCGCCATGCACCACTCGTCGATCTCATTCAGTGCCGCGTCTATATCCCCCTTTCCCGGCAGGGGAACAGGAAGATTGAAGACATAGCCGCCGTCCTCCGTTCGGGTATAGACGATCAGGCATCCGTTGCTCTCAGCGTATTCACTTTTATAGTGGTTTCGCCACATGAGCTTGACCCCTGCGCTGTATTCGCACAGGCGGTAGGTGCAGTGCTGATAGTACTTATATAGACGCGCTGCGTCCTTCAGGAGGATCGGGGAAAATTCCAGCATACAGGGTGCTCCCTTGTTGTTATTTCTCGACGATATGGACGTTCAGATGGTTGTAGGTCATAACGATGCCGTCCTCGGCAAAGCTGCGGCGGATCTCCTCCATGGACTGGAAATGAGCGTCCCAGTAGTCCTCAGCCTTGGTCCAGAAGCGCACACGGTACTCGATGGAGCTCTCGCCGTAGTTGTTGATGACCACGGCGGGGGCGGGATCCTCCAGAACGCCGTTCACACGGGAGATCGCCTTCATGCAGGAGGCGCGTACCGCGTCGGTGTCGCAGTCGTAGGACACACAGATGGCATGGTTGGCGCGGCGAATGCCCAGAGAGGTGTAGTTGATGATCTTGCCGGCGACCACCGTGCTGTTGGGCAGCATAATGCGCTGACCGTCAGGGGTGTCCAGCTTAATATGGGTAAGGCTGATCTCGGCAACGGTACCCTCACCGTCGTTGGTGCCGACGTAATCGCCCAGTTCAAAGGGGCGGGAGAACAGGATCACCAGACCGCTGGCGATATTGCTCAGAACATCCTGCACCGCCAGCGAAATGGCAAGACCGAACACACTGACCAGAGCGATCAGGGAGGTGACGGGAATGCCGATGCTGTCCGCCACGATAATGGCGGTGAGGATGTACAGCAGGATCTTAACGCCGGAGCAGATGTACTTTTCGATGCGGTGATCCCAGTTCACCTTCGCCATAATGCGGCTCATAACTTTGGTGACGATCCGGATAACGATCAGGCAGACAGCAAGGATCAGCAGTGTGGTCAGCAGCTTCTCCAGCGTCATTGCGCCGAGACTGGTCGCCATCAGATCGGAAAAAGCAGAGGTATCAACGGACATTTTTCTTTTTCTCCTTTCGTTTTCGCGGGATTTTCCTGAATTTGGGCATCCCGCTTGTTTAGAATATCACACATTATTTGATTTGAGAAGTGGGAAATTGACATTTGTAACTGGATCAGTGGCAAAAATTAAGAAAAACGCCGAAAACAAGACCGGAATACCAGTAAGGTTTCACAAAAAAAACGAAAACAAAGAATAGCTGTTTCCTTTGGGGGATTTTTCGTGTAAAATAACAGCGTTTGCGGCATTCTTTCAGAGTTCCGGAAAACCAATTTACAGAAGGAGAATTGAAATGGATAAGTTCTTCAAGATCTCCGAGCGCGGCAGTACGATCCGTGCCGAGATCGTCGGTGGTATCACCACCTTCTTCGCAATGGCTTACATCATCTTCGTCAACCCCAACATGCTGTGCGTCAACCTCGGCACTGCGGCAGAACCCTTCTACCCCGCTATGCCCGGCGAGCTGTGGGTGCCCGTCATGGTCGCCACCTGTGCCAGCGCGGCCATCGGCTGCATTCTCACCGCCATGCTGGCAAATGTCCCCTTCGCACAGGCTCCCGGTATGGGTCTGAACGCCTTCTTTACCTACACCGTCTGCCTCGGCATGGGCTACACCTGGCAGGAGGGTCTGGCTATCGTTCTGCTGAGCGGTATCATCTTCCTGGTGATCGCCGTTTCCCCCCTGCGCAGCAAGATCATTGCGTCCATCCCCGGCTTCCTCAAGAGCGCCATCTCCGCCGGTATCGGTCTGTTCATCGCCTTCATCGGTCTGCTGAATGTTAATCTGATCTCCTTCGGCTCCGGTGTGCCCGCGCTGAACTTTGCCGGCAACAACGCAGGTCTTCTGGCTCTGATCGGCCTTCTGATCACCGCCATCCTCATGGCTTACAAGGTCAAGGGTGCTATCGTGATCGGCATCCTCGTCACCACTGTCATCGGCTTCCCCATGGGTCAGACCAATCTGCCTGAGGCGCTGACTATGGACGGCGTTACGCTTGCTCCCCTGCTGTTCAAGCTGGACATCGGCGGTGCGTTCGCCAAGGGCATCCTGCCCCTCATTACTGCTGTTATCAGCTTTGCGATGGTTGACTGCTTTGATACCGTCGGCACCCTCATCGGCACCGCTACCAACGCCGGTCTGACCGACAAGAAGGGCAACCTGCCCGGCGGCGACCGCGCTCTGATCGCTGACGCTGTCGCCACCTGCTGCGGCGCCTGCATGGGTACCTCCACCGTTACCACCTTCGTTGAGTCCTCCACCGGCATCTCCGAGGGTGCCCGCACCGGTCTGAGCTCTCTGGTGGTCGGCGTGCTGTTCCTGCTCTCCATCCTGCTGGCTCCCGTAGCGGGCATGATTCCCTCCGCCGCTACTGCTCCCGCTCTGATCATCGTCGGTGTTCTGATGATCAAGGGCGCTGTCAAGATCAACTGGAATGATCTGGAGGAGGCCATCCCCGCGTTCCTGACCATCTCTGTGATGCCCTTTGCCTACTCCATCTCCGATGGTATCGCATTCGGCTTCATCAGCTACAGCGTCATCAAGGTCGCCCGCGGCAAGGCAAAGGAAGTGCCTGTGCTGGTGTACATTATTTCCGTTCTGTTTATCCTCAAGTATATCCTGACCAATATCTAATCGAATATACTTTCAGGGGGCGCCGCAGATGCGGCGCTCCCTGTTTTTTAGCATTATTTTTAGGTGTGTTACAGGATAAATCCGCCGTCTGCGGTCAGCACCTGTCCGGTGATGAAGGAGGCGTTTTCGCTTGCCAGAAACGCCACAGCCTGCGCGATATCCTCCGGCGTTCCCAGCCGACCGATGGGCGTCTGCTCCCGCAGGGAATCTATCGTTTCCTGCGAGAGCTGATCCACCATGTCCGTATGGATCACGCCGGGAGCAACGCAGTTGACCCGGATGCCGGAGGGCGCAAGCTCCATCGCCAGCGAACGGGTCAGACCGATGATGGCGGCCTTGGTTGCGGAATAGCCTACCTCGCAGGATGCGCCCCGCAGTCCCCACATGGAGGAGATATTGACGATATTGCCGCTCTGACGGGCGATCATATCCGGCAGGACTGCCTGAATGGTGTTGTATGCACCGTCCACATTCACAGCGAACAGCCGCCGCCAGAGGGCTGCATCGGTATACTGAAACAGATCCTGCTGGGAAATACCCGCATTGTTCACCAGAAGGTCAATGGGGGAGAACTCGCGCTCTACCATTCGGATAGCGGCAGTGACTGCCGCCGCGTCGGATACGTCCGCCTGCACCGCCAGCGCGTCATACCCTGCGGCGCGCAGTTCATTTACAAGGGCTTTCGCCCTTCCTTCTTCTTTTAAAAAGTTTACTCCTACGCAATAGCCGTCCAGTGCAAGCTGTTTCGCAATGGCGCGTCCGATTCCCCGGCTCGCGCCGGTGACAAAGGCGGTTTTTTTCACAGAAGCCTCCTCCAAATCTTTAGAATAGCGAAAAAGGCGATTGCTTTCGCAATCGCCTTTCGTTCCTGGTGGACGCTAACGGACTTGAACCGCTGACCCCCTGCACGTCAAGCAGGTGCTCTAGCCAGCTGAGCTAAGCGTCCGTGACACGGAACATTGTTATCTTAACTCATGTTACCCGATTTGTCAACACCTTTTTTTCAAAAAACAAAAAATTTTTCAAAGTGCTGTTTGTGTCGTTTTTGCGGCGGGGTGCTTGGGGATGTGGATGGTCATAACGATCTCATCATCGCTGTCTTCCCGGTCACAGCGGGCATCCACTCCCGCAAGGCGCATGGTATCCATGCTGCGCTTGACGCTGTTGAGGAACAGCCGCACATCCTTGATGACATAGATGCTCCTTCGCTCCGGCTTTGTCTGCTGCACACTGCGGAGCAGGGAGTCCACATACTCCTCCGCTGCTGCCACGTTCATGCCGTCCTCCCCCATTTTGCGCAGAGCGGCAAGACGGCAGTCCTCCTCCTCAAGGCGCAGCACCGCCCGGGCGTGGCGCTCGGTCAGCGCGTATTTCCGCAGCGCCGCCACACACTCTCCCGACAGGCGCAGAAGACGCAGCTTGTTCGCCACAGCCGACTGGCTTCGTCCCAGACGGCGGGCGGCCTCCTCCTGGCTCAGGCCATGAATGCTGATGAGCCTGGCGATGGCGGCGGCCTCCTCTATGTAATGCAGATCACAGCGCTGGAGATTTTCCACCAGTGCGAGAATGGCGCTCTCCTCATCGCTGACCCGCACCAGAATACACGGCACCTTGGAAAGTCCCGCAAGACCTGCGGCACGCAGCCGCCGTTCTCCCGCTACCAGCAGGTAACAGCCGTTTCCGGCTTTCTGCACGCTCAACGGCTGCAATATCCCGTGCTGACGGATGGACTCTGCAAGCTCACGCAGCGCCGTTTCCTCAAAATGACGGCGGGGCTGGCGGGGATTGGGGGCGATCTTCTCAATAGGGATCATCTGGATCTGGCGGGAGCGGTAGAGCTGCTGCATGGCGTGTCCTCTTTTCCTCAAGCGGTATGTTTCTGCTGCTTTCGGGTTTATCCTAGCACTCCATCGAAAAAAATACGCTCATTTTCTGTCGGGGAATTGAAAATTTTACGCAGAAATTATTTGGTTAGGTCTGTTCTGATGCAAAACAGATCGAATCATGCGGTAAGTTATTTTTATCTGAAAAAGTAAAAAAAGACCCGCCGCAAAACGGCAGGTCTTCCGGACTTCGCGCCGCACTCAACTCCGGCTAGTTAGCTGAATGCTCCGCTACTGTTCTGCATCCAGTATACCATTCTTTTGCCCAAAGAGCAACAGGAAATTTTCGTCGAACCGAACAAAGCCGCCGCGAATATCCCGAAAAAAGGGGCATTCGCGGCGGAAAATTCTGGTTTTATCCGATGGAAATGTTATTTTGCTCAACGCGCCAGTAGTCAATGGTCTTCTGATCCAGAGCGCCCACGGCAACCAGTGCTTTCAGCGTGTGCTGCATGGTGGGCTGGAGCTGAACGGCAATATTGCCGTAGTCATAACCATCCCACTCGGCATCAAAGACGCGGTAATCCACATAGAGGTAAGCCTCGTAGAAGAAGCCCTCCTCCTTCTCCGCTATCTCTTTCAGATCACCATAGAAATAGAGAGCGTCCTGTGCAACGAATCTGCCTTCTTCGGCATCCCGCCGCAGAGCGCTGTAAACAGTCTCCCATGCGGAACGGTCGAGATCCGTGCCTTCATAGCAGTCCATTTCCGCGTTGTACCCCTCCAGATAGAAGGACATGATCTCCGCGCCCTCGGGGATCGTGATGGAGGCAAGCAGCACCTCGGGGCTGGTGACAATGGCGTAGAACCTGCCGTCATAGGTGTCGGGGTCCTCCGTGCGGCTTTCGGTAAGGGGCAGATAGTAGTAGCGCTCCATGGTGGAGCCGTTTTTCAGTGTATAGGTAAAGTGGAACGAAGCCCAGCGCTTGTATTCACCGTCTGTATCGTACCACGACTCCCCGTCACCTTCGCGGACGTACTGCTTGTCGGCAATGATCGCTCCGTGGAGCTCCCGGATGTTCTCCAGCAGACCCGGGAACTCGTCAGCGTCGCACGCAATGTCCACATAACCATGAAGCCAAACGGATTCGATATCCTCGCTGTCGGGAACATATTTCTCGATGCCGAAAATATCCAACGTTATAGCGAGGCACAGCACCACCGTCGCCGCGCACACGATGCCGATGCCCCTCAAGCTGCCCTTGAACACCCGCAGGGTCTTCTCCAGCAGCATACTGGCGGCGTAATAGCCCACCACCGCGCTGATGGCCATGCAGACCGCCATGGGGACCATGTCGGCATAGCGTCCGGCGCTGAAAAGAGAAGCCCAGAACAGCTCATACAGCACACGTCCCAGCGGCAGTGCGCTGACGATGGCGATCCCGAAGCGGAACACAGGGCGCAGCCACCTGTAGGCGACCACATCGCCTGCGCTCTCGCTGCGGCGGGAGCGGTAGAGCAGCCAGCTCAGCGCCAGCATGGCAATGCCCACGATACCGTAGAGCACAATGATTCCAAAACCCTCGATCTCGGGGATACTCATGCGAACGCCTTCTTCGTTGCGGTACACCAGCTCCACCCTGTCATACAGGCTGATGACCGGGGAGAACCAGAGGGAAAGCTCGCTGCTGGAGCTGGTCAGGCCAAAGATAAACTCCTGCGCCAGCAGATTGATAAGCGCGTCCAGCGCGGGAACGGCAAAGTTCAAAATGAGATAATATGCCGCCGTGGCGATAACACTTCCGGTAACGGCGGCGCACAGTGTACCCATGCCGAAAAACAGCAGGTTTTCCAAAATCACCGCCGCGATGGTCAGCATGACCGCGCCCGCATCCATCGTGCCCCACAGCGCGGCGATGATGCACAGCAGACCGCCCACCACGACGTAGGGGATCAGCAGCATGGCAAGACCGGAGAGGGTATTCGTCACAAACAGTCCCGTGCGGTCGATGGCAAGGGAGTGCATCATGCCGACGGAGCGGGAATTGTGCAGATAGCTCCACACGAACATCGCCACAAGAATGGCATAGCAGGCGGTAAACGCAGGCAGGAAATAGACAGCCGCCTGATAGAGGAAGCTTACAAAGTCCTCCCGCTCAAAATAGACGGTTTCGTGGCTCATCAGTGCCAGCAGCAGGTAGAGCGGAACCAGCGAGCCTACGGCTGTCACGCCGCCCCACATGGGCCATGAGCGGGTCAGATTTTTCTTAAACAGCGTGGGATTAAAGAATGATGTCTTTAACTGCATACTGCTCACCTCCCAGTTCATAGATAAAGATCTCCTCAAGGCTCAGCGGCAGAGCCTCCATCATCAGCGGCTCATAGGCGATCAGCCGCCCGGTGACGCTCTGCGCGCTGCCGCGCACGATATAGGTGTACACTCTGCCCACGTTGGACGTATGCAGAACCTCCAGCTCCGCGGGCAGAACGGGAGCATCTCCCTGCCAGACCACCTGCAGCTTCACGATATTCTCCTGCAGGTCGCTGAGGCTGCGCTCCAAAAGGACTCTGCCCTTGCTCATAATGCCCACATGGTCGCAGACATCCTCCAGCTCACGCAGGTTGTGGCTGGACACGAGGACGGTGGTGCCGTATTCGCTGACATCGTTCATCATCAGGCTCCAAACCTGACGGCGCATGACGGGGTCAAGACCGTCCACCGGCTCATCCAGCACCAGATACTTCGCCCGGCAGCACATGGTCAGCCAGAACGCCACCTGCTTCTGCATACCCTTGCTCAGACGGCGGATATTGGATTTCTCGGAAATGTTGAAAACTTCCTTGAACTTCTCGTACCGCTCCATGTCAAAATTCGGGTAAAATCCACGGTAGAACTGCATCATATCCCGCACCGTGGCGGCGGGGAAGTAGTACCAGTCGTCGGGAATGGCGGCAATGAGCGCCTTTTTCTCCGGATTTTCATAGACCGGCACACCATCCACCAGTACCTCGCCGCTGTCCTGGCGGTAGATGCCGGTAATGTGGCGGATAATAGTGGATTTGCCCGCGCCGTTGGGTCCCACCAGACCGTAAACGCCCCCGTCCGGGACGGTCAGGGTCGCCTCGTCCAGCGCGCGAAAGCCGTCAAAGCTTTTGACGACGCTTTTTACTTCGATCATGTTTCCTTACCCCCATTCATGCGCGCGGTGATCTCATCATCCGTCACGCCCAGCTCCCGCAGCTCGCCCACGATAGCGCAGAGCTGCGAGAACAGCTCCTCCTTTCGAGCCGCCGCCGCCTCGTGACGCGGCGCGGCAAAGCTGCCCTTGCCTGCCACCGAGTAGATCACGCCCTCATTTTCCAGCTCAGCGTAAGCGCGCTGGATGGTGTTGGGATTGATGGCAAGCTCCATCGCCAGTGAACGCACGGACGGCAGCTTTTCGTCACCCCCGATCGCCCCGGTCAGGATCAGCTTTCGTAAACCGTCCTTGATCTGCTGGTAGATCGGCCGGGAATCGCGGTAATTTAAAGTCAGCACCGTTTAGCCCCCTCCTTCTTTATCTTCGCCGCAGCAGCAGCGCGGCAGACAGAATGATCAGTATCGCGGCGATCAGAATGATCACCCAAAAGCTTAACGCCATTGCCATTTCACCACCTCCGCAGCGCTGTGCGCCTTGTGTACTAGCACAATTAGTACAGTTGATACAGTAAATATACACTGCACAGCCTCGCTTGTCAAGGGGGAACCGCAATATAAACTTAAATTTTCCACACAATGAACATTTTGTAAATTCGACCGGTATTTCCTTGACTTTATACAACGCTTACCGTATAAAGGATACTGAAAGAATATTGAGATTTCACAGGAGGAAATTTGATGCTGAAACTGGAAAATATCGTAAAAGTCTATGAAACCGGCGGCGAAAACGTGACCGCGCTGCGCGGGATCGACCTGAGCTTTCGAGAAAATGAGTTCGTTGCTATTCTGGGTCATTCCGGCTGCGGAAAGACCACGCTGCTGAACATCATTGGTGGTCTGGACAAATATACCAGCGGCGATCTTATCATCAACGGACGCTCCACCAGATCCTATAAGGACAGCGATTGGGACACCTACCGCAACCACTCCATCGGCTTTGTGTTCCAGAGCTACAATCTGATCCCCCACCAGTCGGTGCTCTCCAATGTCGAGCTGGCGCTGACTCTCTCGGGCGTAAGCAAGGCGGAGCGCCGCCGCCGCGCCGCCGAGGCGCTGACAAAGGTTGGTCTTGCCGACCAGATGAAGAAGCGTCCCAATCAGCTTTCCGGCGGTCAGATGCAGCGCGTCGCCATTGCCCGCGCGCTGGTGAATGATCCCGATATTCTGCTGGCTGACGAGCCCACCGGTGCGCTGGACAGCGAGACAAGCGTGCAGGTCATGGATCTTCTGGCGGAAATTGCCAGAGAAAAGCTGGTCATCATGGTCACCCACAATCCAGAGCTTGCCGACCAGTACGCCAGCCGCATCGTGCGTCTGAAGGATGGCTCCATTGTGGACGATACCGCGCCCTTTGACGGCGCTGACGAAGCGCCCGCGCAGACCGGGAAGCGCCAGAAAAAGCCCAGCATGTCCTTCTTTACCGCCTTTTCCCTGTCCCTCAACAATCTGATGACCAAGAAGGGGCGCACGATCCTAACCAGCTTTGCCGGTTCCATCGGCATCATCGGTATCGCGCTGATTCTCTCCCTCTCCACGGGTATTAATTCCTATATTGACCAGGTGCAGGAGGACACCCTCTCCAGCTATCCTATTGAGATCCAGGCGGAGAGCATGGATATGAGCAGCATGATGCTCTCCTTCATGGGCACACAGCAGGAAAAGCAGGAGAACGTGCAGCGTGAGGAGGACCGCGTCTATTCCTCCACCGTCATGTTTGATATGATGGATGCCATGATGAACGCGGAGACCACAAAAAACAATCTGAAGGACTTCAAGGCGTGGCTGGACGAGGAGGGCAATCCCATCGCAGAGCTTGCCACCATCCGCTACGGCTACGACCTCGCCTTTGATATCTACACCGAGGACGAGGATGGCAACATCGTCAAGAGCGATGTGATGACGCTGATGGAGCAGGCGATGAGCTCCATGTACGGCGGTGACTATTCCTCCTATTTCAGCACTATGGGCAGCATGTACCAGTCTATGGATGTGTGGCAGGAGCTTCTTCCCGGCGAGGATGGCGAGCTGATCGCCCAGCAGGTGAAGAATCAGTATGATCTTGTCCACGGCACATGGCCCGAAAATTACGATGAAGTGATCCTCTTTATCAATGGCAGCAATGAGATCAGCGACCTGATGCTCTATGCGCTGGGCTATATCGCCGAGGATGATATGACCGATGTGCTGACCAAGATGATGAACGGCGAGAGCATTAACGCTGAGGTCATGAGCTGGAGCTTTGATGAGCTGTGCGACACCAACTTCAAGCTGATCCTGCCCTCCGAGTATTACCAGTATGATGCCCTTTCCGGCGGCTACACCGACATGTCCGCCACCGCCGCCGGCATGGATTACCTGTACAACAGCAGCGAGGTGGGTACTAAGCTCAAGATTGTAGGTATCGCCCGTCCCAACGAAGAGGCCTCCGGCGGCATGGTCACCGGTGCCATCGGCTATACCGGTGCGCTGACCTCCTACGCCATCGAGGAAACGGCAAAAATGGAGATCGTCAAGCAGCAGATGGACGATCCGACCCGCGATGTCTTTTTGAATCTGCCTTTCCGCACAGAGGACTATGTGGAGCCTTCTGCGGAGGAGAAAACAGAGGAGATCCGCGCCTATCTTGCCGGGCAGACCGCCCAGAAGAAGGCAGATGCTTATATTGATGTTATGAGCCAGCCCGGCGAGGAGTATGTCGCGGGCGTGGTGGCGCAGCAGATGGAGGGCATGACCCGCGAGAGCATCGAGCAGATGATCGTGGAGCAGTACGCCAGCGAGATGGGCGTGGATGCAGAAACCATTTCCGGTTATATTGCCGAGATGAGTGACGAGCAGCTCTTCTCCCAGATCGAGGAAGCAATGGAGGCACAGGTGCGTGAGCAGTACGCTGCCGCCGTGGCGCAGCAGATGAGCGCCATGACCATCGAACAGCTTTCCGGCGCGCTGGATCTTCTGCTGACGGGGGATGAAATGACCCTGCAGTACGCGGGCATGACCGCGCTGACGGAGGAACAGTTCGTCTACCTCTACGATAACTATATGCCCCCTGTGGTCAGCGAGGCAGGCTATGAGGAAAACATGGACCGCCTTGGCTATGTGGATGCCGCCAGACCCTCCACTATCAGCATCTATGCCACAACCTTCGCGGAAAAGGATGAGATCGCCGAGCTGATCGGTCAGTATAACGAATCCGCCGCTGAGGAGGATCAGATCACCTACACCGACTATGTAGCGGTGCTGATGAGCTCTATCACCGATATTATCAGCGGCATCAGCTACCTGCTGATCGCCTTCGTGTCCATTTCTCTGGTGGTTTCCTCCATTATGATCGGTGTTATCACGCTGATTTCCGTGCAGGAACGCACCAAGGAGATCGGTATCCTCCGCGCGGTGGGTGCCAGCAAGCGTGATGTCAGCCGCGTGTTCAATGCCGAGACCATGATCGTGGGTCTGGGTGCGGGTCTGGTGGGTATCGGTGTGACGCTGATCCTCATCGTACCTATCAACGCTATCCTGCTGTACTTCACCGGCATTGAGGGACTGAAGGCAGCTCTGCCTGTTGCCGGCGGCGTGATCCTTGTTGCCATCAGTGCGGTGCTGACCCTTGTGGCAGGTCTGATCCCCTCCCGCGTGGCGGCAAGAAAGGACCCCGTGGTCGCACTGAGAACGGAATAAGCAAAGAAACTATAAATGGACAGCGCGGCGATGCCGCGGTGTCCATTTATTATCACAGCCCCAGAATATGCAGGGCAAACTGGAAGTAGATCACCAGACTCAGTACATCCACGATGGTGCTGATAAACGGTGCCGCCATCACCGCCGGATCAAGTCCGATCTTCTCCGCCAGAAGGGGCAGAAGGCAGCCGACGGATTTTGCGCAGAAAACAGTGCAGACGAGGGCAAGGCAGATGACCAGCGCCACCGGAACAGTGACCTCGCTGTTTTGCATCATCCAGCGGTCCACTACCAGCAGCTTCACGAAATTTGCCGCCGCCAGCATAGTGCCGCACACCAGCGCCACCCGCGCCTCTTTCCACAAGACCCGGAAAAAGTCGCTGAAATCCACCTCATTCAGACTCAGACTGCGGATCACCGCAACGCTGGACTGATTGCCGCAGTTGCCGCCCGTGCCCATCAGCATGGGGATAAAGGAGATCAGCACCGAGCAGGTGGCAAGAGAGCTTTCAAATCCGGTGATGACGATTCCGGTAAACGTAGCCGACAGCATCAAAAGCATCAGCCACGGGATGCGGCTTTTCACCGTTTCCATCACGCCGCTTCGCAGGTATGGCTTATCGGTAGGCGTGATGGCCGCCATCAGCTCAATATCCTCGGTGACCGCTTCCTCGATAACGTCCATAGCGTCATCAATGGTCACGATACCCACCAGACGGCACTCCTTGTCCACCACGGGCATGGCGAGGAAATCGTAGTGACTCAAATTCTGCGCCACTTCTTCTTTATCGTCCAGTGTGGTGGCGGAGATGAAGTTTGTCTCCATGATGTCTTCGATGCGCTCCTCCGGCTCTGCAAGCAGAAGCGTTCGTATGGACACAACACCCAGCAGCCGCCGCCGTTTATCCGTAACATAGCAGATATTAATGGTCTCCTTGTCGATTCCGGTGCGGCGGATGCGCTTAATGGCTTCCTCCACCGTCATCTCCTGCTTGAGATCCACGAACTCCGTGGTCATGACCGAGCCGGCGCTGTCCTCGGGGTATTGTAAGATCTCGTTGATACTGCGCCGCGTTTCCGGATCGGCCTGCTTCAGAATGCGCTTGACCACCGTTGCGGGCATTTCCTCGATGATATCTACGGTGTCGTCCACATACAGCTCGCCAAGGACCTCCCGCAGCTCGGCATCGGAGAAGGAGCTGATGAGGATCTCCTGCGCGTCCGGCTCCATCTCAACAAACACCTCAGCCGCCAGCTCTTTGGGGAGCAGACGGTACAGAAGGGGCAGGCGCTCCAGCGGAAGCTCTGCCAGAATAAGGGAAATGTCCGCCGGCTCCAGCAGGCGAAGCACTTCACGAAGCTCCGGCCATCGCTTTCGCTCCACCAGTTCCTCTACATGCTTCATAAATACGCCGCTATCCAGTTCGATCATACATGCGCCCTCCTTCCGTTTTTGCTTGTGTCCGAATTCCGGAGACAGTCTTTTCTACCATAGTATACTCCCGGAGGCAGAGCGTCAATCTTTTTTGGCACAGTCCTTTTGTAAAAACTGAATGCGAGAGCAGAACATGCGGGAAATCTGCAAGGTGTCTGCAAGGTGAATTGTTTTTTCTCTTGTCTTTTACGGATTAATGTACTATACTATAATTTGACATTGATGCTCTGCATCAACGAATATCATAAGAAGAGGGATCTAATATGAAATTCTTGAAAAATTATTCCATCCGAACCAAATTGATCTTTTCGCACGGTCAGATCGCACTGATGGTGCTTGCGGTCTCTATCTTCGGTATTATCGGTATGCAGCTCTCCTCGTACCGTTTGGCAGATTTTCAGGAAGGTCCTCTGGCTGCAACGGAGGCGGTGGGCGATGTGATGTACACCGCCGCGGATCTGCAGCTTGTCACTACCACTATTGTTTCGCTTCCTGCCAGTAAGGAGGATCTGCTGCCCTCTCTGGAAAAGAACATGACGGATGACGTTGCCATGATGGATACCGCTATCCAGACACTGAGCAAGAGCCTTGAGGCGTACCCGGATCTCCTCCAGAAGGTGGATGAGATCAAGGGTCTGGTCACCGCCGGCAGCGCTCAGCGTACCGAAGTGCTGGACATTAAGAACGGCGGCGACGCGAGCGGTGCCTATGCTGCCTATTATGTCGGCTACCGTGAGACCCTTGTGAAGATCCAGACGCTGTCCGGTGAGCTGAAGACACTCGTTCAGGGCATCAGTCAGGAGCAGTATCAGGCCTCGCTGGGTGTCAATAATACGCTGAACATTCTGCTGCTTTTGATCACTGTCGGTTCCCTTGCGGTTGCTGTCGTTCTTGCTACCGTCGTCAGCAACGCTATCCGTAAGCCTGTTCAGCAGGTTGTGACTGCCTCCAAGCAGATGCAGCAGGGCAATCTGGCAGTCGCTGAGGATATTACTTATGAGGCGAAGGATGAAATTGGTGTGCTGGCAGACTCCATGCGCGAGACGCTGCGCACTCTGAACACCTATGTGAACGAGATCGGCAACACGCTGCACACCATTGCAGGCGGCAACCTGCGCATTCAGAACAGCGAAATTACCGACTTCCGCGGCGATTTTGCCGTGATCAAGGAATCTCTGGTTTACATCCTTGACCGGCTGAACTCCACCCTGTCCGATATTCAGATCGCATCTGAGCAGGTCAACAGCGGCGCTGATCAGGTCGCTTCCGGCGCGCAGGAGCTCTCTCAGGGCTCCACCGAGCAGGCTGCCGCCGTGCAGCAGCTCGCCGCAACGCTGAATGAGATCAATGGCAAGGTTTACGATGCCGGCGCACAGGCTTCCCGCACCCGTGAAAACACCGAGGAAGAAATGCGCATGATGCTCGCCTGCGACTCCCAGATGAAGGAAATGGTCTCCGCTATGGACGAGATCAACCGCACCAGCGAGGAGATTGGAAAGATCAACAAGACCATTGAGGATATCGCCTTCCAGACCAACATCCTCGCTCTGAACGCGGCAGTCGAGGCAGCCCGCGCGGGTACCGCCGGTAAGGGCTTCGCCGTTGTCGCTGACGAGGTTCGCTCTCTGGCTGCCAAGTCCGCTGAGGCTTCCAAGAACGCTTCCGCTCTGATCGAGGCTTCCATGATCGCTGTCCACAAGGGCGTTAAGATCGTTGACGGCACCGCTGAGAATCTGCAGAAGGTCGCCGCCGGTGCCCGGGGCAACGCCGAGATGGTCACTGCCATTGCCGATGCCGCACAGGAGCTGGTAAGCTCCATCGAGCAGGTCTCCACCGGTATCGACCAGATCTCCGCCGTCGTCCAGACCAACTCCGCTACCGCTGAGCAGTCTGCCGCGGCAAGTGAGGAGCTGTCCGCTCAGTCCGCTATGCTGAAGGACCGCATCAACCAGTTCCATCTGCGTTAATAACGTCTATAAAAGCTAAAACAAGGTGTGCTGCGAATTGCAGCACACCTTGTTTTTTATCAGATATCATACTTTCCAGCCAGTCTTGCCGGGGGCAGACGCAGGAGCTTGCCAACAGGCAGCAGGGACACCACGAGATAATACACCGTGATAGCCGCAGCCACCGCCAGTGCGGTACCCAAAGGCAGAAGCATGGAGAACTCCAGCGAGGGGAGCCGGTTCATAATCTGGATCGCCGCCCATGTCAGCACCGTACCGGGCAGAACGCTGATGAGAGCGAGCAGGAAGCTTTCTACCGTGAAAATGGTGAGCAGCTTTCCGCCGGGAATACCCAGCAGGCGGTACACCGCCATCATGCCGATGCGCTGCTGCACACAGGAGCGCTGCAGCAGATACAGCATCACCATACACAGAGCAATGATCGTGACCGTAACGATAGTGCGCGCATCCGCCTTCAGGTGGGACGCTTTTTCATACTTCGCCCACGCACTGCTGTAGGTGTCCTTGATCTCCACCTGCATCATACCCTCCAGCTCCTCGGGCATTCCGGAGGACAGGTAGCGCTTCATGGCAGCTTTGTCCTCGCAGTAGAGAATGAACGCCGAGGTAGCGTTGCCCATTTCCCGCAGCATGATGGGGAAGGTCTCGTCGGCAATGACCACATGCGCCCAGGTGTCTGCCTCAATGGCATCCACAATATTGCAGAGGTAGTTATACGCCACCTTGTACTCACTGCCGATCTTGCTCTTGTACATGGGACCGGCATTGTTGTAGATGATAATGCACTCGTCAGCGGCAAGCGTCACATCGTCATACTCGCCGGGATACATCGCCTGCAGCTCAGAGAGCGCAAGCGCATAGCTGCCCGACCGTCCCACGGATGCCATACCCGCCACAGGGAGATAGATGGTGGGATCGCCGCAGTCGCAGATACCCACGATAGTGGGAGCGTAGGGCATTTTGAAGTACTCCAGCGTAGCGCCAAGCATCTGGGAAATGTCGGGAATACCGCTCTGAATGATGCCCTCCTTTTCCAGAAAAGCGTCCAGCACCCAGCGGTCTACAACGATCTCATCGCTCTTCTCCGGCATACGGCCGTAAATCAGCTTACTTTCATCCAGACGGGTGATGAGGGAATGGCTGAAGCTGCCCATAGACTCGCTGACGCTGCCCATCTGAACGAACACCTCCGTAGTATAGCGGAGCTGAGTGTTCACATAAGGGATGATATCGTAGTCCACACCGGAGGCGGCGAGATACTCGTGGTACGCCTCGATCTGGGGCAGAATGGTGGAGGTGTTGGCGGGAAGCTTGGGACCGCGCTCAAATTCAAACTCAAGAATATGGGAGTCGGTGGTGATAAAGTCCTCGGGGTCGATGGAGGAAACGGTGAGGTAGTCGCTGACGATAAAGGTGGTCAGAACCGCCATCGCCGCAAGGAAGATCCATGTGCTGACGAAACGCAGACCCTTGCCCCGCAGCAGCCGCATGGCTTCGTCCAGCATCATGCGGGGTGTGAGACCCTTGCCCGCGCGGGTGGGGACGTTTTCCTCCGGCGCGGCGGAGAGTGCTTCGGCGGCAGGCTCGTTATCCACCGCCTCCAGCATCAGCTCGGGGCGTTTCCCCTCCAGAATGACCGGATCTTCGCCGGTGGTGGAGCAGGAAACGGTGCGCCCATCGTCCAGCTTGAGGATAACACGGTCGTGGAGGACTGCCACGGTAAGCTCGACGGGCTGCGCGTCCTTTTCGTGGAGCACCCGCAGCTTGACCTGTTCGGTCTCGGCGGTCTGCTCCTCCAGATCTCCGGCGTACAGCTCGCTGCCCGCCGCGCTGAGACTGCCGCGCTGCCAGGAGTCGCTATCGCTCACGATCCTGCCCTGATTGAGAGTGATGATGCGGTCAGCAAAGAAGTGGGCGATGTTCTCCTCGTGGGTGACCATGACCACCAGACTGGTCTTGGAGATGCGGCGCAGCAGGGTGCAGATATTCTGGGTATTTTCCTCGTCCAGATTGCCGGTGGGCTCGTCGGCAAAGATGACACGGGGGCGGCGCGCCAGCGCCCGGGCGATGGCAACGCGCTGCTGCTGACCGCCGGAGAGGTCGCTGACGGTGCGCCGCGCGAAGCGATCCATATTGACCGCCTTCAGCGCCTCGCGGACACGCTGCAGCTTCTCCTTATGCGTCAGCGCGAGGGAATGCAGACCCAGATAGACGTTGTACGCCACGCTGTGGTCGGAGAGCAGATAGTAATTCTGGAAAATGTAGCCGAAGCTGTTGTTGCGCTCCCGCTCCAGCTCCCGGCTTCCATAGCGGGAAACGGAGACGGAGCCGGTCTCGATGGTGCCGCTGTCAAAGCTGTCCAGACCGCCCACCGCGTTCAGAAGGCTGGTCTTGCCGCAGCCGGACGCGCCGACGATGCACACAAATCCGGTATCCGGCAGTTCAAAGGACACATCGCGGAGAACGTGGTTTGCATGGCGGTGACCCGCGTCATAGGTTTTGTTGAGTTCAGTTACCCGGATCATGCGTCCACCTCCTCGTCCATATCAAGATCCATGCCTGCACCGGTGACGGGATAGACCTGACGGCGCAGGGCGTGAATGATCCACGCGGCGGTCAGAAGTGCTGCGGCAAAGTGGATCGACCATGTCAAAAGCATATAGGGTGCCGGGAGATACCGGAGAATGCTGACGATGCGCTCGATCTTCATCGCGCCGCAAAGGGCGATGGCAGCCGCCGCCAGCGCCTCGCCGCCGAGGGAGAAGGCGATGACCTGCCACAAAACGGAGCGCTTGGCGTTCTTGCAGCGAAGGCCCAGATTGGCAAGCAGGCGGTATTCCTCCGTCTCCATGGAGAACATGGCGCGCAGCACCACGATCTGCAGCAGGATAACGGCAGCCAGTGCCAGCAGGCAGATCTTCAGCGTCTGCATCCGCTCCGCCGCCAGCTCTTCGTTCTGCTTTGTGGAGCCCATCTGGTAGGGGGACAGGGCGCCGTAGCCCATCGCGCGCAGAGATTCGATGACCTCCTCGGTGTAGGCATAGTCCTCGATACTGAGGCACATCTGGGTGTAATAGCCCGGATCCACAAGCATCTCAAAGGCTTCGGGAGATACCACCATGACAAGACCGTTACCATAGTTATGCGTACCGCTGAGTGCCAGTGTGATCTCGTCGGGTCCCTCACCGTAGCAGCGGAACACCATACCATCCTTTGTGACATTGGAAAGAATAGTTGCCAGCCAGCCGCTGTTCATAAAATAGAGGTACTCGGGATTGTCCGAGTAGTAGCGAAGCTGCTCGTACAGATTCTCCGATGAAAGGAATTTGCCGTCCAGATCCTCGGTATAGGACGGAATGGCGAAAAAGCCGGGGTGCAGCCATGTGCTGCCGTGGCTGCGGCCAAACTGCTCGTCAAAGTAGAGGTGCGCACCGCAGTCGGTGGTGCCAACCACCGTCATCTGGAAGGTCATATAGGAGGTACGTCCCCAGTTTTTGGTGTCCTGAATGTACACGGGGATGGTCTGACCCAGAAGGCTCTCGTCCCCCGCCACGACCTCGTGCATATTTTCCGGCAGGCGGCCTCCGGTGAGAAATTCTTCGCCGTTAGCCAGCACGGGGACCGTTTCCATAAACAGGCTGTAGCCCTCCAGCGTTACCTGCCTGGCAACACCGGTGGCATCGGTGAGCAGATCGCCGCCCTCGGCACTGTAATGAGAGAAATAATCCACGCCCTCGCGGTAGAAATAGTTCACATCGGAAATAATGCCGTAGCGCTCGATGCTTTCCGCGTGGGGAACGGTGAGAAGGTTCTCAATATCCTCGTCCGTGAGCTGTTTTCCATCCGCGCGGACGACCACGATGCGCTCCTTGTCACCATTGCGGAAGGCGGAATTATCGTAAATACGGGTGTGGGTATCGTCCAGATTGACGATAAATGTACCGAGAAACGCAAAGGCCGCAAAGGCGGTGAGGGCGAAGAAGGCGAGCATGATGGCGCTCCACACCGGGCGGGAGCTGATCTGCAAAAACGCGGTATACAGGCTCATGCCCTTGACGGCGGTGCGCTTGCGCTTCGTAGGCGCGGAATTCTCCTGCTCCATACCCGCATCGGGGCGCAGGGTAACGTCCGACAAAACCACGCTGTCCTGCATGGTGATGTGGCGGGTGGCGTGACCGGCGACCTCGTCAAATTCATGGGTGATGATAATGACCAGCCGCTCCTTCGCCGCGGCGGACAGCAGGGCGATGACCTTGGCACTGTTCTCCGGGTCGAGGTTTCCGGTGGGCTCGTCGGCAATAAGGATGGGGGCGGGCTTTGCCAGCGCGCGGGCGATGGAAAGGCGCTGCTTCTGTCCGCTGGAGAGCTTTGCCGCCCGGCGGCTTCTCATGCTCCAGAGTTCGACTTCCTGCAAAATTTCCTTTGCGCGGACAGCGGCATCCTCCTTCTCCATTCCGGTGAGACGCAGGGCGCTGACAACGTTGCGCTCCACGGTGCAGCCGGGGAGGATATCGTAGCTCTGGGAAATGAAGCTGATGGAGTCGCTGCGGTAGCGCTCCCAGTCGGAGCCGTCGTAGTGGGAGGTGGGGCGGCCTGCAAGGAACATTTCGCCGTTTTCGTAGGGCAGAATGCCCGCCATGACCTTGGCGAGGGTGGATTTTCCGCTGCCGCTCTCGCCGGTGATGGCAACAAACTCTCCGGCGCGGAAGGTCAGATTGATCTTATTCAATCCCATGACCACCGATTGCCCGGAGGTGTAGTACTTGGATACGTCACGCAGGGTCAGAAGCTCTCTTCCCATGGGTGAACCTCTCTTTCTCTTGGATTGACACGATTCGACGGCTCGTGCCGTCGTGGGACTGGTATAATAGTAGCGGATTTTTGGGGAAAAATCCACCAACTTAAAGTTGCACAGTCAGTTTTTACCTGTTTTTTTGCGCAACTTTAAGTTGCGCCGGGAAAAACGCCTGCAAGCAGCATTATACCACGATTTCCCTCTGCTGTCCACGAAAAGCGGTCTCATCGGTCTATACATAGCACGAGGGCACGGCGGTAAACCGTGCCCTCGCTGTTTATTATGTAGTTCTTACTTCATACCGGCGGTGATGATAGCCATCGTGTAAACCTCTTCTGCGTTGCAGCCGCGGGAGAGGTCGTTGATGGGGGCGTTCAGACCCTGCAGGATGGGGCCGTAGGCATCATAGCCGCCCAGACGCTGAGCGATCTTGTAGCCGATGTTGCCTGCCTCGATCAGGGGGAACACGAAGGTGTTGGCGTAGCCGGCGACCTAGGAGCCGGGGAACTTCAGCTGACCGACAGTGGGGCTGACAGCGGCGTCAAACTGCATCTCGCCGTCGATAGCGAACTCGGGAGCCATCTCCTGAGCGATCTTGGTAGCCGCGGCGGAGAGAGCCACAGTGCCGCCCTTACCGGAGCCCTTGGTGGAGAAGCTCAGCATAGCGACCTTGGGCTCGATGCCGAAGAAGGAAGCGGTGCGGGCGGACTCAACAGCCACCTCGGCCAGCTTCTGAGCGGCGGAAACGGTGACATTGCCCTCCTTGTCCACGCTGTCCTCATAGCTGAGGTTGATGGCGCAGTCAGCCATGCAGATCTTCTGCAGAGCGGGATCGCCGGTCTCGCGGGTCATGATGAAGCAGGAGGACACCAGGTTGGCGCCGGGCTTGGTCTTGATGAGCTGCAGAGCGGGACGCACGGTATCAGCGGTAGAGTAGGTAGCGCCGCCCAGCAGAGCGTCAGCCTTGCCCATCTTCACCAGCATGGTACCGAAGTAGTTGCCCTTGCTGAGCGCAGCCTTGCACTCCTCGGCGGTCATCTTGCCCTTACGCAGAGCGACCATGGTCTCGACCATCTCATCCATGCCGGCATAGGTGGCGGGATCGAGGATCTCAGCCTTGGCGACATCGAAGCCGCCCTTCTCGGCAGCGGCCTTGACCTCGTCAACGTTACCGACCAGAATGACGTTCATCAGGTCTTCCTTGATCAGGCGGGCAGCAGCCTCCAGAATGCGGGCATCGGGACCCTCGGTGAAGACGATGGTGCGGCGGTTATCCTTCAGATTCTTCAAAAGAGCGGTAAACATATCGCGTTTCCTCCGTTTTTTGTTTTGCAGGCGGCGCGTGCCGCCAATTTTCGCGCCATCTATTATATACCAAAGCAAATATTTCCTCAATGGAAATTTTGAATTTTTACGAAAAAATGTAAATATCAGGGGTTGCGCTTGACTTCTATCAAATTTAATGGGAAAATGAAATTTAGTGCGTATGCGAAATAATTTTCAGATACAAGGGGGAATCCGCCATGAAACAGGATCGTCAGCATCTTTTGCTGCATGACAATAATATGATCCGTTCCTTTGTGATCCTTGCGCTGCCGCTGTTCGGCGTCAATCTGCTCACATCACTGAACGATCTGATCGACACCTATTTTGTGGGCAACATGCCCGACAGTGTCGCCGCGCAGGCGGGCATGAGCGTATCCTGGCCCTTTCTCAACATTCTGATCGCCTTCAACATGGGCATCGCCGTTGCGGGCGTAGCGGTCATCAGCCAATTCCTCGGCGCGGGCAAAAAGCAGGAGGCGCGCAAGTACGGCGCCATGCTGGTGCTGATCGGTCTGGTGCTGGGCATTGTCATCAACGCGCTGGTCTTTGTGCTGGCGCCCTTTGTCATGCGATGGATGGGCGCGGAGGGCGCGGTTTACGACAGCGCCGTGACCTACGTCCGCGTGCGCTCCTTTGAACTGGTATTTCTGTTTTTCTTCGCCGCGTTCCAGTCCATCCGGCAGTCCCGGGGCGACACAGTGACGCCGGTGATCTACTCCACCGTGGGCATTTTCGTCAATGTCACCCTCAACTGGCTGTTTATCTACGTCTGGGGCTGGGGGGTCTTCGGCGCGGCACTTGCCACGGTCATTTCCATCGCCGTCCGCGCGCCTTTCTGTTTCTATCACCTGTTCATTGAGGACAGCGACGCGAAGATCACCTTTGCCGACCTCAAGCCGGACTTTACCTATATTAAGGAACTGGTACGGGTGGCGATCCCCTCCGCCGCTTCGCAGGCATTTACCTCTCTCGGCTTTCTGGTGCTGCAGGTCTTCGTTCTGTCCTACGGCGAACGGGTCGCCGCGGCATTCAGCCTCGGCAACAAGGTCACAAACCTTCTCTTGATGCCCATTATGGCGCTGGGCAGCGTCCTTGCCGCCTTCGCCGGACAGAATATCGGCAAGGGCAATCCTGAGCGCGCCCTGCGGGCGTACCGGGTCTGCCGCAATCTGTCCCTTGTCATCGCCATCGTGGGCGGCGTGATCCTGTTCCCGTTCCGCGGAACAGTGCTGGCACTGCTGTCCAACGATCCGGAAACTGTGGCGATCGGCACGGAATACGCCACGTTTGTTGTCTTCGCCCAGCCGCTGATGGGTATTTTCCAGAGCTATATCTCCCTCTTTAACGGCGCGGGAAAAACCAAATACTCCTTTTACATGGCGACCATGCGCCTGTGGGGTCTGCGCCTGCCCATGATCTGGTGCTTCCAGCAATTCACCGATCTGGGACGGTTCGGCATCTGGTGGGCTGTGCTGCTGAGTCTTGTTGTGGTGGATCTGTTCGGTATGCTCCTGTTCCGCAAGGTGGATTTTTCCACCAGTCTGGCAGACGGAAAATAACTTTAATTCGCTAAAATTTTGCCATGTTTTCCCTCTTTTTCGCAAACTTTGTTGGTTTTGTGACTATTTTTCGGCAAAAAAGGGTTGACTGGCATAGTCTTTTCTAGTAGAATACATTTGTAACTGAATTGTAACATTTTTCATTGCTTCGTAATTTTTTCGGGAGGGTCTATGGCCACCAAATCATTAAAAGAGAAAAAGCATCGCAATGCCGCCGGCGAGGCGGCAAAGAATGCTTCCGATTTCCGCAGCCGCCGCCAGTTTGCCGAGAGCAGCTCTCTTCGCCGTCAGGTGAAGCTTCTCGTTTCCGGTCTCATGCCCCTTGTTAAGGACAAAGCACGCAGCGCGCTGCTTCTTCTGCGCTCTGCCGTCCATTCCGTGAGCGAGACGCTGGCAAAGCTCCGCATCCCCGTCGGCGTTCAGGCAACGGCATTTATCACCGTCAGCCTTGCCATCGCGGTCTTCGCCGCGTTCAACATTCTGTACACCACCGGCACCACCATGTCCTTAAACGGCGTGGAGCTGGGCACCGTCGCTTCCGAGGAGGAAGCAGTCGCAGTGCGTATGTCCGTTGAGCGCTCCATCTCCGATGTGGTTGGATACAACTACACGCTGGAGGACAGTCAGGTCTCCTACTCCACCGGTGTCACCGAGCGCAGCAATGTGGGCGACACGCAGGCACTGGAGGACGCGCTGAACGCCCAGCTTGATGTGATCGAGCACGGCTACGCCCTGTATGTGGACGGTCAGTTCGTCGGCGCTACCCAGACCGCTGGCGCTCTGGAGGAGCTTCTCGATCAGGTCGCCGCTCCCTACCGCAACGAAAACACGGTTTCCATCTCCTTTGCTGAAAATGTTCAGATCATGGAGTGTCAGCTCCCTGTAGAGAGCTTCACCAACCTTGCCGATGTGGCGCTGCTTCTGACCAGCACCAAGGCAGGCGAGGTCACCTACACCGTTCAGAAGGGCGACTGCTGGTCCGTTATTGCGCAGGATCACGACATGACCAGCAAGGAGCTGCTGGCGCTGAACCCCGGCTATGATATCGACAAGCTGCAGATCGGCGACGTGCTGGTCATCAGCAACGCCGTTCCCTTCCTCACCGTCGTCGTTACTCAGATGGAGTACTACGTTGCTGAGGTTTCCTATGAGATCGAGTATATTGACGATCCCAACATGTGGGAGGGCGACACCGCCATCGTCAGCAGAGGCTCCCACGGCACTGCCGATACCACCGCTCTGGTCACCTATCAGGGTTCCACCGAGCTGGAGCGCGAGATCGTAAGCCAGACCATCATCACCGAGCCTGTCACGCAGGTCGAGCGCCGCGGTACCGCCCCCCGTCCCAACTGGGCTCCCACCGGAACCTTCCGCTGGCCCACCAACGGTACGCTGACCTCCAAGTTTGGCTACCGTTATATCTTCGGCAGCTACTCCTTCCACGGCGGTATCGACATCGCCAACAGCACCGGCACCAACATCTACGCCGCTGACGGCGGTATCGTCAACTACGCCGGCTGGATGAGCGGCTACGGTTATCTGGTTCGCATCGACCACCAGAACGGCTACACCACCTACTACGGTCACTGCTCCAAGCTGCTGGTCAGCGTGGGTGACAAGGTCCACAAGGGTCAGCACATCGCCGAAATGGGCAGCACCGGACGCAGCACCGGTCCTCACCTCCACTTTGAGATCCGCTACAATGGCGAGCGCAAGAACCCCTTGAACTATCTGCCTTAAGCTTGCAAAATATCCTCCGGTATCTACCGGAGGATATTTTTATCTTCCATTCTGCCGTAAAACGAGGTGTTTTCCATGAAACAAAAGCCAAGCCGCAAATTGGGGCTTTATATCCACATTCCCTTCTGCAAAAGCAAGTGCCTGTACTGTGATTTTTACTCTCTCCCCAACTCCGAGGAGCAGATGGACCGCTACACCGCCGCGCTCTGCGCTCATTTAGAGGAGATCGCGCCCCACGCCGCACTCCACACCGTGGATACCGTCTATTTTGGCGGCGGTACGCCGTCCTATCTGGGTACGAAGCGGCTCAGCACCCTGCTCAAGCGCATCAAAAAGCTCTACCATGTGGAAAAGAACGCTGAGATCACGCTGGAGGCAAATCCCGAAAGCCTCAGTGACGCGCGGACGGTCCGCGCCCTGCGGCGCTCCGGCTTCAACCGCATCTCGCTGGGCGTTCAGTCGGCCGATAACAGGGAGCTTTACGCCGTGGGACGCATCCACACCTTTCAGCAGGTGGAGCAGTCCGTCGCCGCTGTGCGAAAGGGACGGATCAAAAACCTCTCGCTGGACCTCATTTACGGTCTGCCCGGGCAGACGATGGAGAGCTGGCAGGAAACGGTGCGTAAAATTGCCGCCCTACAGCCGGAGCATTTAAGCTGCTACGGTTTGAAGATCGAGGAGGGTACGCCCCTCTACGCTATGCAGGACAAGCTGACCCTTGCGGACGACGACCTGCAGGCGGACATGTACCTTTGGGCGGCAGAGTATCTCTCCGGACTGGGGTATGACCACTATGAGATCTCCAATTTCGCAAAGAACGGACATGCTTCCCGCCATAATATGAAATACTGGCTGTTGGAGGAATACGCAGGCTTTGGTCCCGGCGCGCACTCAGACTTTGGCGATGTACGCTACGCCTATGTGCGGGACCTCTCGGCGTACTGCGAGTGCGTGGAGAGCGGAACGGGCGAGCTTTTGTCCGAACAGGAGCGCATCGCTCCCCGGGATCGTGACACGGAGTACATCATGCTGGGACTGCGAACCGCTCACGGCATTGACAAGCACACCTTTGAGAACCGCTTCCGCCTGCCCTTTGCCCCCATTGAGGCGGTGCTGGAGAATTTCAAAAAGAGCGGTCACGCAGTCTGTGAGGATAACCGCTGGCATCTGACCGCCGAGGGTTTTCTGCTGTCCAACACCATCATCCTTGCCGCGCTGGATGCGCTGGGGCAGGAGAAGATACGCCGGGAGCAGGCGGCGTTTCAGAAAGATTTTCGGGTTAAATAGTTTTTTCTGTGCCGCTGTCGCGGCAGACGACCGCCAGCCAGTCGATAGCTGGTTCTGCCTCCGGCGGCATACTTTCTCCTCGTCGAGAAAGTATGCAAAGCGCCGCTGAAACCTCTTCGGTTCCAGCCTTCCCGCCTAAAAAATCCATCATTTCCTTTCTGTTTCGGCACACCCTCCCGGAA
>JAZOBV010000092.1:0-26044 GCA_045596145.1 Candidatus Pelethomonas sp. | reverse complement strand
GCTTGGCCTCCGACTTTCCTGCCGGGAGCGTTTGAGAAAACTGTTGATTTCGTACGACGGTGTGATTTATAATGGATGCAGAAGGGGGGGTGAAAACGGATGATAAGGCAATTTGATGAGCTTCTCCGGGAGGCAGGCAGGATACTGGCAAACGACACGGCCAATGAAATGCTTGTTTTGGTAAAAACCGCAAAAGGGTCTCGCTACCATATGTTCCAGAGTGCGGCAACTGCTTATGATCCAATGAAGGATATCGAGTTTATGGATATGCTGGTGGAAAAGGATGACGCGCAGGTGGTGTGCATGATCGTGCTGTGGAATCCTAAGGCTGAAACCGTTGAGCTCCTTGATACAGGACATCCCTATGCATTGGGAGTGCCAGGATGGTGCCTGAGGCGGGGACTTCTGGAGCTTGCGCCTGCAAATAAAGATGCTCAGATACTCCTGATTGGTGCAGGCGGGTACAATGCAAGGACGCTTGGCAGCATCCAGCCGCCGCAAGCAGGATTGGACGCAGAATGGGAAAAAATCTGTGCGCTGCGGGGTATAGGTAAGGAATAGAAACGAAAAGACTGAGGGAGCCGCGTTTTGCGATCCCCTCAGTCTTTTGCCTTTTTTGCTTAGGAATGGCTGTTTTCGCCGTCAGTGAGAATACCGTCCGTGTCATGGACGCGGGCGTTGGAGATCATCTGCTGAAAGCTGGTGGGGTTGGCACCGTTGCTGGTGCCGCCGTTGGTGCCGCTGCCGCCGGCGTTGTTGTGGTTGTTGCCGCCCAGCAGGTCGTCAACAGCGTTGCCCATGTCGTCCATTGCGTTGCCCAGATCGTTGCCAATGCCGCTGTTAGTATTGCTGTTGCTCATGCCGCCGTTGGCACCGCCATTAGTGCCGCTGTTACCGCCGCCGTTGTTCATGTTGCCGCTGCCGCCGTTTGCGCTGCCGCCGCTGCCACCACCGTTGTTTGCGCCGCCGTTGTTGGTGGAGCCGCCGCTCGTGCCGGGCTTGGGAGAGGTTGTAGTACCTCCGTTCTGAGTTGTGCCGCCGCCGTTGGTGCCGGTGTTTGCCGCGTTTTTATCCGTGCAGCCGCAGGCAACGAGAGAAGCTGTGAATACTGCTGCTACAAGCATGATCGCCAGTCTTTTCATCCGTTCTTCCTCCTTCATCAAATTCTGCGCGTTTCTTGCGCCGATGCTAGTATTTGCGGCAAGGTGAATTTTAGCGCTGGCGATTTTTTCAAAAATCGAGCTTATATTCCGCCGCTTGATGCAGATACTATCTCCAAAATGAGAGGGAGGAAGTTATGGAAAAGCTTACCGGAAATTTGCGGGAGGATCGGGAAAAACTGGATCAGCTTCTGGGTGTTGGAAAAAACTTTGATGTGATCAACCGTGATATTGAAATCGGCGGACGGCGGGGGCGGCTGTATGTGATCGACGGATATGGTGATGACGGCGTGATCGAGCGGCTGACGGCGTTTCTTTTGGGCGAGGGCGCTCTGCTGGCGGCAAAGGCTCAGACTATGCAGGAATTGACAGACAAGTGCATTTCCTTCTCTGAGGTCAACTGTGAGAGCAATCTGGTAAATATTATCGATGGCGCGTTTATCGGAAAAACGGTGCTGGTGCTGGATGGATTCAATGAGTGCGTCCTGATCGACGCAAAGCAGTTTCCCAGCCGCAATGTGGAGGAACCGGCGGACGCAAAGGTGCTGCGGGGCAGTCACGACGGTTTTACCGAAACGATGGTGCAGAACACCGCGCTGCTGCGCCGCCGCATTCGGGATACCCGGCTGAGATTGGAAAATCACAAGCTGAAAAACCGCAGCAGGACCGATGTGGTCATCGCCTATCTGGAGGGCGCGGTGGACGAAAAGCTTCTGGCTGAACTGCGGCAGAAGCTGGAGAAGATCGACGTAGGTTCCATCGCTATGGCGCAGGAGAGCGTTGCGGAGGCGATGATGAAGCCCCAATGGTACAACCCGTTCCCCAAGGTGCGCTACACGGAACGCCCCGACGCGGCAACGGCTACCATTATGGAGGGAAATATCGTGCTGTTGGTGGATAACTCCCCCGCTGTTATGCTTCTTCCAACCAGTTTTTTTGATTTTTTTGAGGAGGCAAACGACTACTATTTTCCTCCGCTGGTGGGAACGTACCTCCGGTATCTACGCCTTGCGGTGATGGTGTTGGCTCTATTTATCACGCCGGTCTGGTATCTGATCGCCCGGGAGCCGGGACGGCTGCCGGAAGCTATGGGATTTCTTGCGCCCCAGGAGCCGGGAAGTGTTCCTCTTCTGGTGCAGCTTTTGCTGGTGGAATTCGTGGTGGACCTTCTGAAGCTGGCATCGCTCAACACGCCGGACGCGCTGAGCAGCTCGTTCAGTATGTTGGGAGCGCTGATCCTTGGCGATTTTGCGGTGCAGGCGCGCTGGCTGGTGCCGGAAGTGCTGGTGTATATGGCGTTTGTGGCCATCGCCAACTTCGCCCAGCCCAGCTTTGAGCTTGGATATGCGCTGAAGCTGATGCGCATCGTGCTGCTGGTTCTGTCGGCGGCGTTGGATGTATGGGGCCTGGCGGCGGGCGTGGCCATATTGATCGTGCTTCTGGCGACCACAAAACCGATCCTCGGAAAAGGGTACCTTTATCCCCTGTATCCGTTCAACGGGAAAGCTCTGGGAAGGATTTTGATGCGTCAACCCATCGACAGGGACAATTCTTAATGTAAATGGGCGATATTAATGCCCGCTTTTCTTCAAAAAAATAAGGAGTGCCGCATGGATAAAATGCGGCACTCCTTATTTTTTTGAATCAAATTACAGCAGATCCTTTACCAGGGAAAGGGCAGCCTCGTCTGCCACCAGTGTGAAATCGGGGTGGAGCTGGAGGATGGAGCCGGGGGACTGGGGCTTGATGGGGCCAAAGAAGCAGTCCTTCACAGCCTGCGCCTTGCCCTCGCCGTTGACCACCAGCAGAACACGCTTTGCTTTCATGATGGAGCCGATGCCCATAGTGTAGGCGTGGGTGGGGACATCCTCGCGCTTTTGGAAGAAACGCTGGTTCGCGTCAATGGTGGAGGCGGTCAGCTCAACCTTGTTGGTGCCGTTAACAAACTCGTCGCAGGGCTCGTTGAAGCCAATGTGACCGTTGGGACCAAGGCCCAGCAGCTGCAGATCAGCGCCGCCAAAGGCATCGATGACAGCATCGTAACGCTTGCACTCGCCTTCGGCATCAGGATTCATGCCGTTGGGGATGTTGCAGTTGTTCTGGTCGATGTTAACATGGTCGAACAGGTTGGTACGCATGAAGTAGGCGTAGCTCTGGTCGTGGTCGGCGGTCAGGCCAACATACTCGTCCAGATTGACGGTCTTGACCTGAGAAAAGTCCAGCTCGCCGCTCTCGTGCTTGGCAATCAGCTCCTTGTAGGTGCCGATGGGGCTGCTGCCGGTGGCAAGACCCAGCACACAGTCGGGCTTGAGGTGGATCTGGGCGGCGATGATATTGGCAGCCTTGCGGCTGATATCGTTATAATCCTTGGCAATGATCAGTCTCATAAGAAATCACTCCTATTATTATTAAATCTCTTTTCCTGCGAGGAAAACTCTGCGCTGGCTGTAATCCGCGCTGCAGACAAGGAAATCGGCGCGCTTGCCGGGGGCGATAGAGCCGACGGTCTCCTCTGCGCCGATGGCGCAGGCGGGATTGTAAGATGCGGCGCGGACGGCATCCTCCTCGGGAACGTTGAAGCGGATGGCGTTGACCATGCAGCCGTACAGGTTGGTGGCAGAGCAGGCAATGGTGCCGTCAGCCAGACGGGCAACACCGTCACGCAGCCACGCGTCCTGACCGCCCAGCTCAAATTTGCTGCCGTCAGGCATACCACAGCAGCGGCCGGAGTCGGAGATCAGCACCATGCGCTCGCCGCCGAAAATGGAAAATGCCAGACGGACGGAGGCGGGGTGGACATGCAGACCGTCGCAGATCAGCTCGGCGCGGACATTCTTGTTCTCCGCCGCGGCGGGGATCACGCCGGGATCGCGGTGGTGGATGCCGGGCATGGCGTTATAGAGGTGGGTCAGATGGGTGGCACCGGCATCGTAGGCAGCCTTGGCGTGGTCATAATCGGAATCGGTATGGGCTACGGAAACCGTGCAGATGTCCTTTGCCTTTTCCACAAACTCGATGGCACCGGGCAGCTCGGGGGCGATGTCAACGATGCGAACCAGACCGCCGCAGCCGTCCTGCAGCGCCTTGAAGCCTTCAAAATCCGGCTCCTTCAGATAGTCGGCATTCTGTGCGCCGCGTTTTTTGTAGGAGAAGTAGGGACCCTCCATCTGGATGCCGCGCAGCACGGAAAGACCTTCAATATCCTCGTCCACCAGACGGCGGGCATTGGCAAAAGCCTTCTCCAGATTGGCGTAGGGCAGGGTCATGGACGCGGGAGCGAAGGAGGTGACACCGACCTTTGCGTAGTAGACAGCCATGGTCTTGAGACCGTCGTAATCGCCGTCAGAGAAGTCGGCACCGGAGTTGCCGTGGCTGTGAACATCCACCAGACCGGGGATCACAGTGGCACCGCCAAGATCAAGGGCATCCTCGGGCACATTTTCGGGCAGGACAGCACCGAATTTACCGTCCACTACCTCAAACGCGCCGAGGTGAAATTGAAAATCCGAACCGAAAATTCGGGCATTTTTATAAAACATACGCGCCTCCTGTTTACTTGCGCAGGGCGGGCAGACTTGCAGCAGCGGCGCTCTGACCGACACGGCGGGTCTTTTCGTCGGGCAGGATGACCTCGCACTTCTTAGCAAGCTCGGGATACTCGTCAGCGAGGATCTCATTGCAGACGCGAAGGATCGTGTCGCCGCCCTTACCGGACATGACGCGGCCCAGCATCATCAGATGCTCAATATCGTAGAACTGGGAATAGAGAACCACGGTATAGGCAAGGTACGCGCCGATGGTTTCAAAGATGGCGGCAGCTCTGGGATCATCCTCTGCCATCAGGCCCTGAACGACCTTCAGCTTCTCGGCGGGGGAGAGGTTTTCATCCAGCTCGATGCCCGCCGCGGGAGCCAGCTTGATGACGGCATCCTGGCTGAAGTACTTGCAGCCCACGCCGTAGTCGGTGGACCACTCGTCCTGCATGGCGTTTTCACAGAGGTCAACGGGGGCGAATGCCAGCTCGTTGATCCAGCCGAGGACGTTTTTGTCCTTATCTACATAGCCGACAGCCTCGCTGGTGCCCATTGCCATGCCCATGATGTTGCCGACACCCAGACCCATAGCACCTGCCAGAGCGGAAACGTCGCCATCGTTGGCGACCACGATGGGTACATCGCCGATCTCAGCGGCGGCGCGGTCATAGATGGTCTTTACCTTTTCCCAGTTGGAGCGGGGAACCTTGATAAACAGGGAGGCGACCATGGGGGCGTTGCCAACGAACACGCCCGCGGAGGAAACGCCGATGGCATCGACGCGGGGCATCTTGGAGGCGGCAGTTTTCATCGCTTCAACGATGTGGCCAAAGTGATAGTCGGGATCCTCCTGCAGCTTGGGGAACCAGACGACCTCCTCGGAGTAGACACACTCGCCGTCGATCACAGCGCTGACCTTGCGGTCAGAGCCGCCTGCGTCAAAACCAATGCGGCAGCCGTCCAGATGACCGCCGATGGGCTGTGCCTCCTCGTTAGCGGCGGGGCACTGGTCGAGAGGGAGGTCGATGATCTCCAGCTCGCGCTCGTAGAGCTGGTGGACGAAGGTGTAGTCAAAATGGCGCTCACCCTCGGGGGTGTAGGCAGCCTTCAGACGCCGGGCAAGCTCGCTGCACCCGCAGATGGAGACACGAAAGCCGCCGGTGGACCAGAGCAGAAACTTGACATAGCGCTCAACATAGCGGTAATCCGCCTCTGCCATCCCGGGTGTGCCGTGGATGCAGGTGCGGTGGACGGAAACACGGTTCTTTTCACGCTCAACGGCGATGGCGATGGGCTGCTTTGCATCCTTCAGATAGGAAGCGCTCCATACGCCGAAGGGGATAAACTGAGGATCAAGCCTGGGAGTGTGCTTCATCTGGTATTCAATGCCTAAGTACTGCATAATGGTATTCCTCCGTAATTAGGTTTATTACTGTAAAGTGCTATAAAATAAATTTTACCGTTTCATGCAGAGAATGTCAACCGTACGAAACATAGATGCAAAAAAATCAGACATTTGTTCAATGCTTCCTGCAAGGAACGCAAAAAGAGAGTTGTCAGAGCGCTTTTTCGTGGTGCTCCATGCACCAGAGCGCCTGATCCCGCCCAAACCAGCCCTCACCCTCGCGGACGCGGGGATACAGGCGGTGCAGTTCATCATGTTCCGCTTCCGTGATTTCTGAGAGATCGCAGATATCACGGTCGGTCTCCACGGCGATGTACTTGTGGTCGCCGTCGCCGCGCATAAACACGCCGATCACGCGGATCTCCACCTCGTCGCCCAGAGAAAACGCCCTGTCCGAGAGAAGAATGCAGTCCCAGTGGGGCTGCGGCGGGGTTCCGGATTCGCTGATCCAGCCGTAGGGCATGGTGAAGCCCCGCTCAAAGGCAAGAGAACGGTGTTCTCTCGCGTGAAATGTTCCGGTGGCTGGATCATATTCCATTCGCATGGGGTAATCACGGGTCTGTTCCACGATCATGTGCAGCATTATCGCATCCTCCGGTCACAGCAGTTTCAGAAGTTCCAGCGCATTTTCCGCGATCAGCTCCGCACCTGCTTCGATCAGCTCTTCACGGCTGCGGTAGCCCCAGGGGGTCGCAACAGGGAGCATACCGACCGCTTTTGCAAATAGAATATCCGTGTTGCTGTCGCCCACATAAGCGATCTCGTGAGGGGAAAGTCCCATTGCGTCCAGCACAGGCTTTGCCGCGTCCACATGGGGCTTGAGGGGGCGCTCCGGCACCCGTCCGAATACGGCGGAAAACTGTCCTTCCGGGAAGAAGTGCGCAATGATCTTTTGGGCGGTAGCCTCGGTTTTGTTGCTGAGAACGCCCAGCTTCCAGCCCCGGGCAGCAAAGCCGTCTACCATTTCCCGCACACCGCTGTATAGCGTGGTCTTTTCCGTGCAGTGTGCCACATAATCATCCCGGTACAGCTCCAGTACCCGCTCAATGGTTTCCAAGGGAGTATCTGCGGGGGCTGCTTTCATCACCGCGTCACGAATGCCGCCGCCAAGAAAGGTCTCCACAGTTTTCTGGTCGTGGGTAGGCAGGCCGCAGGCGGCGAGGGCGCGGTTGAGTGCTGCCGCGATATCGGGCACAGTGTCCAGCAGTGTGCCGTCCAGATCAAACACGATTGCTTTTATCATGACGTTTCCTCTTTTCCAAAGTCGTTATTCTGTCTGTGATTATATTGCGACTTGCCGGAAAAGTCAAATTTCCAGCAGGGTGGAACGGCGGAAACCGGAGGATCGCCGGCAACAAAAAGCAGAACAGGTGTTGCATTTTTGAAACCTTTGTGCTATTATAAAAACAGAGTACAGATATACTGCCTGTTTTAATATGGAATGTTATTTTTGGAGGGTCGAGCAATGCCTAAGAGGACAACGATGACGGATCAGATCTATGACTATCTTTGCAGTGTGATCCCCCAGCAGGGTTATGCCCCCTCTGTGCGCGAGATCTGCGAAGCGGTGGGGCTGAAGTCCCCCTCGACGGTACATTTTCATCTCAAGCGCCTGCAGGAACGGGGCTTGATCGAGAAGGGGGACTGCAAGGGGCGCGCCATCGTGCTGACCGGGCGTGAAGAACAAAACCGCATTCCCATCCTCGGTGATGTCGCCGCCGGTTCTCCCATTCTGGCACAGGAGTGTATTGACGACTATCTCACCTTCGACTGTGATGGCAGAGAGAATGAATATTTCGCCCTGCGTGTGCGCGGAGAGTCTATGCTGAACGCGGGCATCCTGCCGGGAGATCTGGTGGTGGTCCGCCGCCAGCAGACAGCGCAGAACGGTGAGATCGTTGTGGCGCTCCTCGAGGATGAGGCTACGGTCAAGCGCTTTTCCCGCAGAAACGGGGAAATCTGGCTCCTGCCGGAAAATGACGCTTACCAGCCCATTGACGGCACCAATGCCGCAGTCCTTGGAAAAGTCACCGCCGTTGTGCGGCAATACAGCTGATAGAAATTTTACGCGGTGTCCGATAACTGTCGGGCACCGCGTAAAATTTCCATAGACAACGCAAAGGGTTTGTGGTATATTGCATTAGGAAATTTTGGGGAACGGAGTCGAGAGGCAATGTCTGAAAAAGAGATCACCATTTGCTGCGATGAGCACCGTGTTCTTGAGCTTGCTATGGAGATGGGGCAGATTCTTCTCCAGAGCGGCGCGGAGATTTTCCGCGTGGAGGACACGATGCGCCGTGTTTGCAGCTATTTTCAGGTGGAATACTGCAATTTTTATGTGACGGGCAACGGTATGATGTCCAGCTCCAACGGGCAAAACAATCCCTTTGCCAAGGTGTTGTACATTCCTGTTAAGGGTGCGCAGCTCGACCGCGTTGTGGCGATCAATCAGCTTTCCCGCGAGATCGCGGAGGGCAGATATGAAAGCATTGAGGAGATCGAGCGCAGGGTGCGGGAGATCAAGTCTATGCCTGTGGTCTCCAACCGCCTCTCCTATTTTGCGTCCGCTCTGGCGGCGGCAAGCTTCTGTGTTCTGTTCGGCGGCGGCGTACTGGATACGGTGACGGCGTTTATTGCCGGATACCTTCTTTATGTCTTTCTGCTGCGTCCGGGCAGGCACATGAGCAAGATCTTTTCCAATATCTGCGGCGGCGCGCTGGTCACGATCCTGTGCATTGCCTCCTACCGGCTGGGACTGGGGCAGAATTTGAGCCATATGATCAGCGGCGCCATTCTTCCCCTTGTGCCCGGTGTCGCATTCACCAACGGTATCCGCGACATTGGCGGCGGTGACTATCTTTCCGGCACGGTGCGGCTTCTGGATGCGCTCTGGACGTTCCTTTGCATCGCCATCGGGGTGGGTATGGTCTTTGGGCTGTATCAGCGCATTACAGGAGGTACGATTCTATGAAAATGATCCTGGAACTGATCCCCGCCGCGCTGGGAACGGTGGCGTTTGCGATCCTTTTCGGAATTCCGAAAAAATACTACCTCTACTGCGCGCCTATCGGCGCGGCAGGCTGGCTGCTCTACCGTGTTATGATGGCCTTTGCGGGTGCGGGCATCTTTGAGGCGACCTTTCTTGCCACAGTGCTGGTGGTTCTGCTCTCCCGCTTTGTAGCGGTGGCGGAACAGTGCCCGGCTACGGTGTTTGTGACGGCGGGTATCTTCCCCATTGTTCCCGGAGCGGGTATCTACTGGGCGTGCTATTATCTGGTCACCAGCCAGTTCGACCTGGCGGGAACCAACGCCCTCTCCGCGCTGGAGGCGATGATCGGAATCGTATTGGGGATCGTGTTTATCTTTGAATTGCCGTACAGCTTTTTCAATCTGAAAAAAAGGACCTGATAAAAAAGAGTGTTGCCGTAGTAGCAACACTCTTTTTCACAGCGTGTTAAAAAAGTCTCCGACTTTTTCAGACACGCTTCAAAAATGCCGATACTTTTGCTTTGCAATGCACCGCAAAAGTGCAGGCTGCGCCTGTCGCACGCCTTGCGGCGCAAGGCTTAGCGAGGCATTCAATCTGATTTGAGGCGGGCTTCGCCCCCTCAAGCTCCCCCATGCAACGGGGAGGCTCATCCTAATAGATGGTAGTTTTTTGACAGACTGGAAAAAGAGTGCTGCCGTAGTAGCAACACTCTTTTTCAGTTATTAAATACCGTGCTTGATGCGGTCCTTTTCCTCCGCGGTCTTCGCGTCATTCCAGCGGTCCATGGTGCCGACCAGGTAGCCGGTGATGCGGCGGATGCGCTCAAAGCCTGCATTGCCGTCACCCTCACGGCGTCCGCAGCCGGGGCAGATATCGTTGATGATCCCGGTGTAGCCGCAGACAGGGTCGCGGTCAACAGGGTGGTTGACGCTGCCGTAGCCAATGCCGGACTCCTTCATGCAGCGGACGACCTTCTCAAACGCGTCCAGATTTTTCAGCGGGTCGCCGTCCATCTCAATATAGCTGATGTGACCGGCGTTGGTCAGCGCATGGTAGGGTGCCTCCAGCCTGATCTTGTCGAAGGCGCTGATCTTATGGTAAACGGGAACATGGAAGCTGTTGGTGTAGTACTCACGGTCGGTAACGCCGGGGATAATGCCAAACTTCTTCTTGTCGATCCGGACAAAGCGGCCGGAGAGTCCTTCGGCGGGAGTTGCCAACAGAGAGAAGTTCAGACCGGTGCGCTGCGCCTCCTCGTCTACACGGGCGCGCATACGGGCAATGATCTCCAGTCCCAGCCGCTGGCTGCGCTCGCTCTGCGCATGGTGCTCACCGGTGAGGGCGACCAGCGTTTCGGCAAGACCGATAAAGCCGATGGAAAGGGTGCCGTGCTTGAGCACCTCGCGGACCTCGTCCGTCCACTTCAGCTTTTCGCTGTCCAGCCACACGCCCTGTCCCATGAGGAAGGGATAGTTATAGACCTTCTTGCGGCACTGGATCTCAAAGCGCTCCAGAAGCTGGTCGATGCACAGATCCATCTTGCGGTCGAGGTCATCGAAGAACGCATCGATATCGCCCTTGGCACGGATAGCGATGCGGGGCAGGTTGATGGAGGTGAAGCTGAGGTTGCCGCGCTGGTTGCACTGCTCACGGCTGCTGTCGTGAACATTGGCGACAACACGGGTGCGGCAGCCCATGTACGCGACCTCGGTCTCGGGCCGCGCGGGGTCGTAGTAGCGCAGGTTGAAGGGTGCGTCAATAAACGAGAAGTTGGGGAACAGGCGCTTGGCGCTGCAGCGGCAGGCAAGCTTGAAGAGATCGTAGTTGGGATCGCCGGGATTGTAGTTGATGCCTTCCTTCACGCGGAAGATCTGGATGGGGAAAATAGGCGTTTCGCCGTTGCCCAGACCCTGCTCGGTGGTGAGCATCAGGTTGCGCATGACCATGCGGCCCTCGGGAGAGGTGTCGCAGCCGTAGTTGATGGAGGAGAAGGGCACCTGCGCGCCGGCGCGGGAGTGCATGGTGTTGAGATTATGGATAAATGCCTCCATCGCCTGGAAGGTGGCGCGGTCAGTCTCCTTCTCTGCGAAGTGGATGGCCTGCTTCTGAGCCTTGACCATGGCAGCTTCATCACCGAACCGCTCCACCAGATAGGGAAGCTCCGCGTCCAGATAGGGCTGGAAGGTCTCCAGTCTGGGATACAGACCGGTTTCCGCCTCGATCTTCTCCCGCAGTGCCTTGAGCTCAGCCTCCGGATCGTCCACCTCCAGCCAGAGCATGATCGCCTTGGCGAGATTGCGGCTGTAGTAGCGCTTGAAGGATTTGGTAACGCCCTCCGCCATGCCGTAGTCGAAGTTTGCGATGGCCTGTCCGCCGTGCTGGTCGTTCTGGTTGGACTGGATGGCGATGCAGGCAAGAGCGGAATAGGATGCGATGTCGTTGGGTTCACGGAGATATCCATGACCGGTGGAAAAACCGTCCTTAAAGAGCTTCTTGATGTCGATCTGGCAGCAGGTGGTGGTCAGCGTGTAGAAATCCAGATCGTGGATGTGAATGTCGCCCTCCTGATGGGCTTTGGCGTGCTCAGGCTTGAGAACGAACATCTGATAGAACTGCTTGGCACCCTCGCTGCCGTACTTCAGCATGGCGCCCATGGAGGTATCGCCGTTGATGTTGGCATTTTCACGCTTAACATCGGAATCCACCGCGTCGGAGAAGGTGATATCCTCATAGATCTTCATCAAGCGGGTGTTCATCTCGCGGACACGGCTGCGCTCGCTGCGGTAGAGGATATAGCTCTTGGCAGTCTGAACATAGCCGTTATCCATCAGAACCTTTTCCACCAGATCCTGAACATGCTCCACCTCAGGAGCCTCGCATCCCTCTTGTGCAAGGAGTGCCACGACCTGATCGGCAAGCTGTTCAATGATCTCGTCCTGTCCGTTCTTATAGGTCGCCTCGAAAGACTTGCGGATCGCAATAACGATCTTTTCCTTGTCGAAGTCTACTATGCGGCCATCGCGCTTTTTCAGTTTATTTATCTGGATCATCGCCATCATTCTCCTGACATAGTGTTCTCTGGTTTACCATAAGCTTCGGTTTTAGGCACAAGATATTGTGTTCAGTACATTTTACAAAGCTCATATATAGTATAACATGAAGCGGTCTCTGTCAACTGGCGAAATAGACAAGATAGCGGCGAAAAATTTTTCCTACAGGCGAATATTCAGTCCCTCTGTACAATTTTGGCTGTTTTTCTGACAGATCACAAAAACTCCGGCTCAAATGCTTTAGCACTCGAACCGGAGTTTTTTTATAGTAATGTACTGCTTACTCACATTGCTCCAGAAGACGGCAGCTCTCCGCTGTGTCGGGATGGTCGGCGCCGAGATGCTGCAAACGTTTTTCCAGAGCCTCCTTTGCAAGACGCCGTGCCATGGCGAGATTGCCAAGCTTCAGATAGCTTTCCGCCAGGTAATTCAGCGCAGCAAAGGTGTCCGGATGCTCGTTGCCAAGAATGCGCAGATGGTCATCGTATGCCCTTTGTGCCAGTTCCAGCGCTTTTTCATATTGTCCCAGAGCACCGTATCCGACAGCAAGGTTAAAAAGACTGATCAGCACATCCGGATGGTTTTCTCCCAGCGTGCGGCGCTGGATCTCATGGACCTTCCCAATCATTTCTGTGGATCTCACGTGATCTCCCAGTTTGTCGTACACAGCCGCCAGATTATTCAGACAGATCACTGTGCGCGGATGCTCTTCGCCCAGCAGGCGGCTCATCGTCGAGTAGGAGAGTTCCATCATCTCAGCGGCATTGTTATAATCTCCCAGCATGACAGAGTAGATGGCAAGATTGTTGATGCAGCCGGCGGTCTTTTCATGGTCGCAGCCATTGACGCTGAGGCGCGCCTCATAGATCCTCTGCGTCAGCTCCCGTGCCTTCTCCCAGTCGCCCAGACGGTAGTAACAGTTGGCGTAGTTCTGCATACAGTCAAGGGAAACCTCGTGTTCAATGCCATAGGTGCGAAGATAGAACTCGCACGCCGTTTTCCCCGGCTCAACCGCGTCGTGATAACGTCCGAGATTCAGAAGTGCGCGGCACAGGTTGTAGCTGCACACAGCCAGCGCGGAATCTCCACAGGTATGCTGCTTTGCGTATTCGGTCAGTGCCGCCGTGTAGTCGTAAAACGCACGGTAATTGCCGAGGTCGTTGTATGCGTCCGCTGCCGCAAAGATAGCGCGCAGCTCCGTTTCACCGGCCTCGATCCCGGTATCCTTACGCTCCAGAATCTCTGCCGCCCATGTGGCGTAATCCTCACGTTCGGCGCGGTATTCCTTATCCTGCATGCGGGAAAGAAGAAGCCGAAACACCGTATTATCCAGCCGCTGCCGTTCCTCCTCCGTCATAAAACGGCGCACGGTGGAGCGCAGGGTGCTGTGGAGCTTGTTGTGGCTTCCGTCCTTTTCTACCAGTGAGAGTCTGCAGATATCATCAAAGGGACCCCGGGATGCCAGATAACCCGCGCTTTGCGCAGCCTCTATGGCAAAATCCTCCGCCCAGCTCACAGGCAGGCAGGCGATCAGCTTGATCACCCGCTGGTGTTCACTGTTCATGCCGCGCAGAAAACGCTCGGCAAGCGCCGTGGGTGTCTGACCGAAATTCTCTGCCGTGGGAAGATACTCCGCACCCTTTGCGACCTTCAGCTGGCGGTAGGTATTGACGCACATGTCAAGATATACCGGAGTGCCGCCGGTCAGCTCATATAGCGTGTGGTGCAGGGACTCCTCCGTCACACCGCTCTGCCGCAGGAAATCCTTTGTGTCGTTCTCAGAGATATTGCCCAGCAAATGCTGCTCCAGCGACTCCCGGATCTCGCTGTCATACCGGTCCCATACCAAACGGTTCCGCCCCGCAACGACCCACAGCGTGTTGGGCAGGCTCCAGATCATGCCGTCGCCGCCCCAGATCCAGTCGTCCTCTACCTCCGCGATATCTCCCCGCTCCAGCGTGTTGGTCAGCACCTCATAGCCGTCCAGCATGATAACGACAGGGGGCGACTGCTGCTCTAAAAACGGTGCAGCATCTATGCAGAAATATTTCTGCAGGTTATTCATCAGCTCCGCCGCACTGCTCCCCTCAATTTCCTGATAAAAGGCAGCGTTTTCGCCCAGATTATGCTCGTGATTGTTCTTGAGCGTCTGAAACAGCTTCAGTCCCGCCTGACCCGCCACCTTGGCAACACCGAAATAGGGAACAACAGCGTTCAGAACATCCACCGCAGCAGTGATCTCTCCGCGGTTCAGAACAGAATTTTCCAACCGCTTTTCCAAATCGAGGATATCTCTGCCTGCAAGCTGATTTAGCCGAAGAAGCGCGGCTCCAAAAAGCGGAAATTGCAGCGCGGGACACTGCTGCATCAGACTTTCTGCCAGAAAATACAGGCAGTCGTCCTTATTTCTGCCGGACAATTCAAAGCTGTAGTAAACATTGGGGGATTTTTGGGCACGATCCTTCAGCTCACGCATCAGCTGAAGCAGCAGAGAGGACTTTCCAATGCCGCCGATGCCATAATAGCTGATGACCTCCACGCTTCCCGGGTCTCCCTTGACCCGGTCATAGACCGCCCAGAACGCACGGCGAGGCTCCTCACGGTCGGTAAAAATATTTTCCGCACGCTTCGGCGCGGTATGGATCGTTCTCGCTTTCATGGTCATCCCTCCGCTTATGAGGCGTGTGAAACGCCCTTCATATTTGCAGTATACGCTTTATTTCGTCAAAGTGCAAGGCAGTCTTTTTGGAAAAACGGGTTGTAACAGTACGATTTTTGTGGTAAAGTGAAGAAAAATCAATTTCGAGGTGTTCGAATATGGATAATCAGATTTTCCGCAGCGCGATCAACGGCTTTAACCGTCAGGACGTTATGGCATATATCGAAAAAGCGCAGAGGACCTCCTCTGAGCGCACGCAAGAGCTGGAATCCCAGTTGGAGGAGCTGCGCAAGGATGCCGAACAGCTCCGTGCCGAGCTGGAAAACACGCAGACTGAGCGTGACACGTTGCGCACTGAGCTTGCGGACATGACTGAAAGCTACAGCCGCACCGCCGCTGAGTTGACCGCCGCTTCCGAGCAGAAGGACGTGCTTACCCGTGAGCTCCAGTCCGTCCGCGCCGAGCAGAGCGATCTGAGCGCACAGCTGCAGGGTATGCACGACGAGGTTGCCGCCGCCCGCAGGGAAAAAGAGAGCGTTGCGGAGCTGGAGCTGGAAGCCCGCAAGCGTGCGGAGGAGCTCATGGCGGAAAAACAGGCGCAGGCGGAGGAGCTTCTCGCACAGGCCCGCGCGCAGGCGCAGGCACTGCTGCTGGGCGCCAGCGAGGAAGCCGACACCACCATCAACGCCGCATATCAGCGCGCGGAAGAGATCCTTTCCGCAGCGCAGGCACAGGTGACTGAGACCAGCGTGCAGGCAAACGAATTGATCTCCTCTGTGGAAACGATCACCGCCCATGTTGCCGCGGAGCTTCGCAAGATGGATGTGGCTGTTGCGCAGCTTCCCATCAACTTCAATCATCTGAAGGATGGTCTGAAAGATATCTCGGAGCAGGCATGCGACCGCTCAATGCTTCATAATTAAGATAAATTCTATAAATCTCAAAAAATTGTGTTGACAAATGCTTCAACCAGTGCTATACTAATTTTCGTTCCGGTAGCAAGCCGGTCATCTGGGGGTATAGCTCAGCTGGGAGAGCGCTTGAATGGCATTCAAGAGGTCAGCGGTTCGATCCCGCTTATCTCCACCAAAAACCTTGAAAACCTTCGGTTTTCAAGGTTTTTTTCATAGCTTTATCCAAAAAGAGGCTGCGGTGCGCTCTTACTCCCACCGCCCTACAGAAAAGGAGATCATCCATGAGCGGCATACTGTATCTGGTTGGCACCCCTATCGGAAATCTGAGCGATTTTTCCCCCCGTGCCATTGCAACACTGGAGGACGTGGATTTTATTGCCGCCGAGGACACTCGGGTCTCTCTGAAGCTTCTCAATCACTTTGGCATCAAAAAGCCGCTGGTCAGCTATCATCAGCACAACTATATCACCGCGGGACCTGCGATCCTTGACCGCCTGCTCTCCGGCGAAACCTGCGCCCTCGTCACTGACGCGGGTATGCCCGCCATCAGCGACCCCGGCGAGGATCTGGTGCGCCTGTGCGGGGAGAATGATATCACGGTGCAGACCATCCCCGGTCCCAGCGCGTTTGTATCCGCTCTTGCCCTCAGCGGTCTTCCCACCGGACGATTCACCTTTGAGGGGTTTCTCAGCACCAATAAAAAGGAACGCCGTGCCCATCTGCAATCTCTCACCGCCGAGCAGCGTACCATGATCTTCTATGAAGCGCCCCATAAGCTGAAGGGCACGCTTGCCGATCTTTTTGAGGTCTTCGGTGACCGCCCCATCGCCCTCTGCCGTGAGCTTACCAAGCTCCACGAGGAGACCAGGCGAACGACCCTTGCTCAAGCCATCGCTTATTATGAGGAAAACGACCCCAAGGGGGAATTTGTTCTCGTTGTTGCCGGTGCGGAGCCTGTTGAGGATGTCACGGTCACACTGGAGGACGCTGTCGTCATGGTTCTGAAACGCCGTGAGCTGGGAGAACGGATGAAGGATGCTGTCCGTCAGGTCAGCGCCGACACGGGACTGAACAAAAATGAGCTGTACGAAGCTGCTCTGAAGGCAGGACAATAATGCATAGATAAAAACAGGCGTGCCAGCGGCACGCCTGTTTTTTCTATGCAATTACTTGCCCGCGACGGACAGGTTCTCCACCAGAACATAGGGGGAACCGAAGGTGGTCACGCCGAAGGGGCTGGGCAGAGTCACCTTGTCGGACAGGGCGGTGATATTCTTCAGCATATCGTAGAAGTTGCCCGCCACGGTGAAGGACTTGATATACTCGCCCTTCTTGCCGTCCTTGATGATGAAGCCCGCACTCTGCAGGGAGAAATCGCCGGAGATGGGATTCGCGCCTGCGTGCAGACCGCTCAGATCGGTGATGAGAACGCCGTTGCCCGCCTTTTCAAGAATCTGCTCCTCGGTGAGTTCACCGGCACCCAGATACATGGTGAAGGGGCGGACATTGACCGCACCGGCATAGCCTGCCTTACCGGCGTTACCGGTGGTCTCCCTGCCTGCCACAGCGGCAGTCTTCATATTGTACAGCAGGGTGTTCAGCTTGCCGTTCTCAATCACGTTCTTCTTGCGGGTGGGGCAGCCCTCGCTGTCGAAATTCATCTGGGCGCGGCTCTCGGGATGGAAGGGGTCGTCCACCAGTGTGACACAGGGAGCGGCGATGATCTCGCCCTCCTGACCGTTCAGACGGCTGAGACCCTTCTGCGCGTTCTCAGACGAGAACACGGAGGAGAACACGCCCAGCAGGCTGCTCATAGCCTCGGGATCGAAGACAACAGGATACACGCCCGTTGCGGGAGGCTCGCCGCCCAGCTTGCGCTTGGCATCCTCGGTGGCCTTGGCGACCATTTTGCCGGTATCCAGCTTGCTCAGCTCGCCCAGCTTGATCTCGTAAGCATTGGACATCTCCTTGCCATCGGACACCACGGAGACAACCACCAGTCCGGCAGCGTTGTTCTCCCAGTGGAGGTCCAGACCCTTGGAGTTGTAAATAGCGATCTCGCTGTGCTCGCTGAAGCCCTCGGTCTGGCAGCCGTCGATAACAGCACTGTCGGAAGCATACAGCTTCTCCTGGGTTTCCAGAACCTTGTTGATCAGCTCATCCACAGCAGGAAGCTCATAGGGGGTAACATTCAGCTTTTCATACTGCTTGCCGCCCTCGCACAGGAAAACCTGCTCCTCGCTCTCCAGAACAGCAGCATTTTCCGCAGCCTTGGTAACGATAGACTTAGCTTCGTTCTCGTTGAGTGCCTGAGTGGAAGCGTAGCCCATTTTGCCGTTCACAATGCAGCGGAAGCACACGCCGCCGCCCTGAGCGGAGGAGGAGAACTGGTTGACCTCATGCTGGAACACGCCAACGCTGGTCTCGCTGCCGCTCTCATAGTAAAGCTCATATTCGGTGATGCCCAGTGCAGCGGCCTGAGCGATCACGGCATTCTTAAAAGACTGATAATCCATGATTTTCCCTCCTTATCTGCCGCCGACGGTGATGCTGGATACGCGGATCAGAGGCTGACCCACATTGGTGGGCACGCTGCCGCTGCTCGAGCCGCACATACCCTGACCCATTTCCATGTCGTTGCCAACCATGTCGATGTTCATCAGAACATCGCTGCCCTTTCCGACCAGGCTTGCGCCGCGGACAGGCTCGCAGATCTCGCCGTTACGGACGATGTAGCCCTCGTTGACGGCAAAGTTGAACTCGCCGGTGACGGGGTTGACGCTGCCGCCGCCCATTTCCTTGGCGAACAGACCGTACTCGATGGACTTGATGATATCCTCGTTCTTGTCGTCGCCGTTGGCGATGTAGGTATTGGTCATGCGGGAGGTGGGAGTGTAGGCATAGCTCTGGCGGCGGGAATTGCCGGTGGAAGCCATACCCATGCGGCGGCCGTTGAACTTGTCGATCATGTAGCTCTTGAGAATACCGTTCTCAATGAGGACGTTCTTCTGGGCGGGAGTACCCTCATCGTCGAAGTTGATGGAGCCCCACGCGTTGGGAATGGTACCGTCGTCGATGGCGGTGACCTTGCTGTGGGCGGTCTGCTGACCCAGCTTGCCTGCGAACTGGGACTGACCGTACGCCACGGAGGAAGCCTCCAGAGAGTGGCCGCAGGCCTCGTGGAAGATAACGCCGCCGAAGCCGTTGCCGATGGCAACAGGCACCACGCCTGCGGGGCAGTAGCCTGCGCCTGCCATAGTGACGGCCTGCTTCGCGGCATGGATACCGACGTTCCTGGCATCAATGATGTCAAACATCTCCATGCCCATGCGGCGGCCGGGGGAGCAGGAACCGGTCTGGCTCTCACCATTGATCTCAGCCACTGCGCTGATAGCGATGCGGGTGCGGATCTGACGATCCTGCGCGTAGGTGCCCTCGGTATTGGCGATCAGAATATTGTGGTCAAAATCCACCAGATTGCCGCTGACCTGCTTAATGGCATCGTTGTAGTCTCTGGCGGCAAAATAGCCGTCCTTGAGGACACGGATCTTCTCGGCGGTGGCAACGGAGCCGGGAACGACCTTGACAGGGTGGATATCGCCGTACAGGCGCTCGCGCAGAACAATGTCGATCTCCGCCTTGCCCTGACCCAGTGCGTCGGCAGCCTGCTGCGCGCAGCGGATCAGACCTGCCTCGCTGGTGTCGATAGTGGTGGCCATAACGGAGCGCAGTCCTTTATAGACGCGCACCGCGGCGCCGGCGATCACGCCAGAGTGGATGGTCTGGACCTTATTGTCCAGCATACTGATGGCGCTTTCGTCGGTATGCTCCGCAAACAGCTCGGCGTAGTCAGCACCGGTGGACACTGCCGCGTGCAGTACCCGCTGGCAAACATCTCTTGCAATCATGCGTACGTCTCCTTTGATGTATAAAATTTGAGATATTGATTATTATAGCATCTTTCTCACGGTAAAGCAACCACAATAAATTTCTTCTACCCAGCGCTGTTGACTTCCGCTGTCCGCGCGCTATAATAAAAGTACCAACACGAAAAGGAGCGTCCCCTATGAAAATCGCAGTTACTTATGATAACGGTATGATCTTCCAGCATTTCGGACACACAGAGTTCTTCAAGGTCTATGATGTGCAGGACGGAAAGATCCTTTCCGCAGAAGTCATCAGCACCAATGGAAGCGGCCACGGCGCGCTTGCCGGAGTTCTGAACGGTCTGGGCGCGGATGTTCTGATCTGCGGCGGAATTGGCGGCGGCGCGCAGACTGCCCTCGGTGCCGCAGGCATCAAGCTGTACGGCGGCGTATCCGGCAGTGCCGACGAAGCTGTTGCGCAGTTCATTGCCGGAACCCTTGCCTTTGATCCCTGCGTTCAGTGCAGCCACCACGGTGAACACCATCACGGGGAAGGTCATTCCTGCGGCAGCCACGGCTGCGGCGGTGAGCATCATTGTCACTAATTTTACATACGGAGGTAACGATCATGGAAAAGAAGAATCCTTACGCCGGTACAAAAACCGAAAAGAACCTGTGGGAGGCCTTTGCGGGTGAGTCTCAGGCACGCAACAAGTATACCTACTTCGCCAGCGTCGCCAAGAAGGCAGGCTACGAGCAGATCGCCGCGCTGTTCCTTCAGACCGCTGAGAATGAGAAGGAGCACGCAAAGCTCTGGTTCAAGGCTCTGGGTGAGCTGGGCAACACCGAAGCCAACCTGCTCCACGCCGCCGAGGGCGAGAACGCTGAGTGGACGGATATGTATGACCGCATGGCGCGGGAGGCTGACGAGGAGGGCTTCCACGCTCTCGCTGAGCAGTTCCGCGGTGTCGCCGCCATTGAAAAGGCACATGAGGAGCGCTACCGCGCCCTGCTGAATAACATCGAGACCAAAGCCGTCTTTGAGAAGAGCGGCGTGGTCATGTGGGAGTGCCGCAACTGCGGACATCTGGTGGTCGGTACTGCCGCCCCCGAGCTCTGCCCTGTCTGCAAGCATCCTCAGGCATACTTTGAGGTCCGCAAGGACAACTATTGATACAGTTTTCAAACCCGGGAGCGCACCCCATGGCGCCCCCGGGTTTGTTTTTATTGTTTGTCCCCCCTGGCAGTATAAATAGCAGCCTGCTTATTCTTCCCGCACACCGATCAGTTTACAAATCCTGACAACGGTGGTATACTGTTCCGGTATGAAACGGAGGGATAGGATGGGCGACAGATTAACAGCGGAGGAGATCCGGAAAGCTCTTGTGGCTGACTGCCCGCGGCTGGAGTGCTTTGAGAATATTGATTCCACCAACTCCTATCTCAAGCGGGAGGCATTTCTCGGTGCGGTCCACGGCAGTGCAGTGGCAGCAAACAGCCAGAGCGCGGGGCGCGGTAGATTGGGACGCAGCTTTCAGTCGCCGCCGGACCGGGGAATCTATCTCTCTGTCCTGCTCAGACCGGGACTGGACGGCGAAGCCCTTATGTGTGCCACCGGAATAGCCGCAGTGGCGGTCAGACGAGCAGTGCGGCGAGTAACAGGTGTCAACGTGGGCATTAAGTGGACCAACGACCTGATCCTGAACGGGAAAAAACTTGCCGGGATCCTTGCGGAAACCGTTGTGGTGGGGGAGGATATCGCCCTTATCATCGGCGTGGGCGTAAATGTTCACCACGCGCGGGAGGATTTTGACGGCGAAGTGGCGGATATCGCCACGTCCCTTGCCATTGAAGGGCACCACGCAGACCGGGCGGTACTGACAGCCGCGTTGATCGAGGAACTCTGCGCCATTGGTGATGCGCTGGGGGGCGATATCAGCGGCTATATAGAGGAGTACCGCCACGCCTGTGTGACACTGGGACGCGAGGTGCGCCTGATGTGGACGGAAAAGCAGGAACGGGCAAAGGCACTGGACATTGATGAGCGTTTTGGATTGGTGGTGCGTTTGGAAACCGGCAAACAAATGACCGTTCGCAGCGGCGAGGTGTCGGTGCGGGGATTGTACGGATATACGGAGTAGGAAACGAGGAGCTTAGATATGAATATTTATCTGAAAATGTTTTTGAGCTTTGCCAAGGTCGGCGTGATGACCTTCGGCGGCGGATATGCCATGCTGCCGATCCTGCAGCGGGAGATCGTGGACAAAAACGGCTGGGCGACAGAGGAGGAACTGATGGATTATTTTGCCATCGGTCAATGTACGCCCGGTGTTATCGCTGTGAATACGGCGACCTTCATCGGGCAGAAGCTGCGGGGGATCTGGGGCGGCATCGTTGCGACATTGGGCGTGGTGTTCCCGTCCGTCGTCATTATCAGCCTGCTGGCGGGCGTGATCGAGGCGTTTTCTCATCTTACATGGGTTCAGCACGCCTTCGGCGGTATCCGCATCTGTGTCTGTGTGCTGATCCTGAACGCGGTGGTGAAGCTGTGCAAAAAAGCGGTGGTTGACAAAGTGACCCTGGCGCTGTTTCTCACTGTGTTGGCGGGAGCGTATTTCCTGAATGTCAGTCCGGTGGTGTTTGTGCTGCTGGCGGGGATCACTGGCATCGTGGTCAAAAATCTGGAGAAGCGGGGTGAAAAGAAATGATGCTGTATCTTCGTCTGTTTTTTGAGTTTTTTAAGACAGGTCTGTTCGCTGTGGGCGGCGGTATGGCAACGATCCCGTTTCTGTACGATATGGCGGCAGCCACCGGCTGGTTTACCGAGACAGATCTGGTGAATATGATCGCGGTGGGTGAGTCCACCCCCGGTCCTATCGGAGTGAATATGGCGACCTATGTGGGTTATGTTACCGGATATGCGCAGGGCGGCATTGGAATGGGTGTCTTCGGCGCAGTGGTCGCTACACTGGGACTCATTACCCCGTCGGTCATCATCATCCTCATCATTGCAGCGTTTCTCAAGAGCTTTCGCGGCAACCGTCAGGTGGAAAATACGTTTTACGGTCTGCGTCCCGCTTCCGCGGGTCTGATCGCTTCTGCCGGTCTGGGCGTGGCTGTGGCAAACCTGTTCTTTGCCGGCGAGGGTATGAGCCTTGCTGCGATCAACTGGAAGGGCTGGGTGCTGGCTGCGGCGCTGTGGGTGCTGACCAATCGGGTGAAGGTCACAAAAAAGCTGCACCCCATCGTTTTCATTGCCGCCAGCGCGGTGGTCGGCATCGTTTTTCAAATGTAAATAAAAACATGAAAGATACGCCTCGCAGAGACGTATCTTTTATTGCATTTTTCGAGGAAATCGGATATACTAAAGGCAAAAGTAACGAGGAGCGTGGAGGATGATCTACCATATTCTGGCTGTGGGCGATGTTGTCGGTGAGCAGGGCGTGAAGCATCTGGAGCGGCATTTGAGATCCTTCAAGAAGCTGCGAGAGATCCATTTTACCGTTATTAACGGTGAAAATGCCTCCGGTGTGGGCATTCTGCCCGAGCAGGTGGAATTGCTCTACGGCGCGGGCGCGGATGTGGTCACACTGGGAAACCATACCCTCGGAAGACACCAGATCATCCGCCGGCTGGAGGAGGATCCCTACCTGCTGCGTCCGGCAAATTACACCGGCAGAGCGCCGGGGCGGGGCTACGGCATCTTCGATTGCGGGCATATTCAGATCGGTGTGATGAATCTGATTGGGCGCTGCGGTCTGGATTTCAACGCGGATAATCCGTTTACCGCCGCTGACCGCCTGCTCAAGGGAGAAAAGGGACTGTTTACGCTGGTGGATTTCCATGCGGAGGCGACCAGCGAGAAGCTGGCAATGGGATACTATCTGGATGGACGGGTCAGCGCGGTGTGGGGGACTCACACCCATGTACCCACCGCCGATGAGCAGATCTTCCCCAAGGGAACAGGCTATATCACTGATCTTGGCATGACAGGTCCCATCCGGTCGGTGCTGGGCATTCGTCCTGAGCAGAGTATTGAAAATTTTCTCGGCGGTGTTCCGGGACGGTATCAGACAGCGGATGGCCCCTGCAAAATGCAGGGCGTGATTTTTGATCTGGACAGTGCTACAGGGCTCTGCGTGGGCGTGGAGCGTGTGGATATTCGATAAGAGGTAAAAATATGCGGATCTTACACGCGGCGGATCTTCATCTGGACAGCGCCTTTGCCGCCCTTTCACCGGAAAAGGCGCGGCAGCGCCGGAGAGAGAGCCGGGAGATACTGAATACATTGGCTGAGCTGGCGCGCAGGGAGCAGGCGGATCTGGTGCTTCTGGCGGGAGACCTGTTTGATGGCGAACGGGTCTATCCGGAGACGATCGAGCTTCTGAAAAGCGCGCTGGAACGCATGAGCTGTCCGGTGTTTATTTCGCCGGGAAACCATGACCCATATACGCCGAAAAGTCCCTACGCCAGAGAGCATTGGCCTGACAATGTGCATATTTTCCGGTCAGAGGAGCTTGCGGCGGTGCCGGTTCCGGCGCTGGGATGTGTTGTCCACGGCGCGGCGTTTACCGGTCAGCACCGGCATACGGAGGTGTTGGACGGTTTTACCGTGCCGAAAGACGGACTGTGTCACATCGCCTGCCTCCACGGCGCGGTGAATGAGCCGGGAAGCGAGTACGGAAACCTCACGCGCCAGCAGATCGCGCGCAGCGGGTGCGCTTATCTCGCTCTGGGGCATGTACACCAGTTCAGCGGCGCACAGGTCGAGGGAGCATCGGTTTGGCTCTATCCCGGATGTACGGAGGGGCGGGGCTTCGATGAACTGGACGACAAGGGTGCTGTGATCGCAGAGGTCGGAAACGGACGCGTGGAGGTCAGATTCTTTCCGTTGTGCCGAAGACGATACCGGATCCTTCGTGCGGATGTGACAGAAACCGCTCCTGCGCAGGCGCTGGAACGGGTGATGCCGGATACCGCAGGGGAGGATATCTGCCGGGTGGTCTTCACCGGAGAGGTCGGAGGTCAGAGCATCGACCTGCGGGCACTGGAGGAGGACTTTGCCGCCCGGTTTTACGCGCTGGAGCTGCGGGACGAGACCTGCATCGCTCAGGATATCTGGCGCGGCGCGGGAGAAGACAGCCTGCGGGGATTATTCCTCGGTGAGCTTCGGGCACGCTATGACGCGGCGGAAAGCGACGAAGAAAAAGCGCAGATCATTTCCGCAGTCCGGTTTGGGCTTGCGGCGATGGACGGACGCGATATTGGATAGTGAGATAAGCTAAGGAGACAGGTATGGAAAAGAAAAAGATCCTTCACATCGGAACAGGCGGCACCATTGCTTCGGAACAGAGCGCCAGCGGTTTGACACCGGAATTGACCAGTGAACAGCTCCTGCAATACATACCGGATATTTCCCATTACTGCGATGTAGACTGTCTCCAGCTCATGAGCCTGGACAGCACCAACATCCAGCCTAAGCACTGGGTGCGTATAGCGGTTGCGATCCGCGACCGCTATGACCAGTATGACGGATTTGTCATCAGTCACGGCACGGATACCATGGCATATACCGCCGCGGCGATGAGCTACCTGATCTCGGGCAGTCCCAAGCCCATTGTGTTCACCGGCGCGCAGAAGCCTATCGGATTTGATACTACGGACAGCAAGCAGAATCTGCGGGATGCCTTTGTGGTCGCTACGTCGGATATGGCGGGCGTAATGCTGGTGTTTAACGGTAAGGTCATTCTTGGCACCCGCGCCAGAAAGACCCGCAGCAAGAGCTTCGAGGCGTTTTCCAGCATCAATTATCCCTTCCTCGGCATGGTGCAGGATGGGCGGCTGATCCGCTATATTCGCCCCGAGTGCCGGGAGCAGCCTGTCTTTTCGGACGTTGTAAATCAGAAGGTCGCCGTTTTGAAGCTGATCCCCGGTGCGGATTGCGGCATGGTGGACTACCTGCTGGAGCGCAATGACGCGCTCATTATCGAGAGCTTCGGCGTGGGCGGTCTGCCGACTTATAAGGCGGGCGACTACTACGAGGCGGTCAAGCGTGGTTTGGATGCGGGGAAAACGGTGGTCATGACTACACAGGTGGAAAATGAAGGCAGTGACCTTGCGGTGTACCACGTGGGTAACACCATCAAGCGCAATCTCCCCATTCTGGAGGCGTACGACATGACCACGGAGGCGGCGGTCGCCAAGCTGATGTGGATCCTTGGCAGAACTACCAACCAGAAAGAGGTGGAGGAGCAGTTCTATAGCCCCATTGCCTGTGATATTCTGACAAAACGGTAAATAAATTAAGGGACTGTTGCAAGAAGGTTTGCAACAGTCCCTTTTGTCTGCGGAGATGGATAAATTGGGGTTTGCAGAGTTGTTTTATGGGAATATTCCGCGCCCCGGCGCGTGTCACTTTGCCCTCGGCGGCAAAGTGACCAAAACGCCGCTGAAACCCCTTCGGTTTCA
>JAZOBV010000091.1:0-4398 GCA_045596145.1 Candidatus Pelethomonas sp. | reverse complement strand
TGCTTCACCGGAAGTTGCTTTGTCATAGCGATTTCCTCCATTCGTGTTTTTTGCAAACACACAATAGCGGAAACACTGACAGAAAGCTAATGAAATAAGAACCAAATACGAAAATTCTACGAAAGCAACAATGAGGTTTGTGACAAATTGTGGGCGTAACCTCTTACATGGACATGGTCGGGCCGGTGTACTCATGGTCATCTTCCTTGTGACCCAGTGCGATGCGCTTTCGCTGGAGTTCTTTCAGCCGCTTACGATCTATCTGAATGCCGCCGGGTCTGGATTGAGGTAGAGAGTTGTCTTGAAAGATCCGTCCCATGTGGTGGAGCAGTCTGGTGACACCCAGAAATACGTTGGGCGGAAGATCGCTGTTTTGCCTGTTCAGCAGTGCATCGGCATAGGCATTGCCCTGGTACGAAGCTTTGGTCAGCCAGTGGATACCCCTGTCTCTATCGTACTCCACTCCCTGTCCCATAAGATACACTTTACCGAGCATGTATTGGGCGTACTGGTTTCCGTCCTGTGCTGCTCGTTCAAACCACTGCGCCGCCGTTGCGTAACTGCGAGGTGCGTTTGTACCTTTGTAGTACTCCTTGCCCAGACGGTAGGCAGCGTAGTCATTGCCGTTCTGCGCGGAGATCTCCAGCCAGCGTATGCCTTGCTCCGCGTCATGTACTTCGACATCATCGGAGAGGTACAGTTTTCCCAGAGAGTACTGCGCGTACATGTGACCTTGCTGTGCCGCCTGCGCAAACCAGTAGCGTGCATTCACGCTGTTCGGTGTCAGCAGCGGCCCGTCACGGTACAGCTTGCCCATGAGATACTGGGCATCCATATCACCCTCTCCCGCCAGTTGCTCCATGTCGTTGACTGCATCCAGCCGGTCTTCCAGAGTCAATTCTTCATCATAGATATCGTTGCGGTAGTCCCAGTAGGCACGGGAGCAGTATTCAAAATCTTCCGGCTCGCTCTCCGCTTCTACACCCTTGTCTTCGAAGAACAGATCACACTGGCGGATGTGCTCGGCCTGCTTGATGACCGCATTCTTGATAGCACGGAACTCTTTCTGCTGTGACAGAGGAGTACGCTCTCGAGGTTTATCACCGTAGTAGCCGTCTACCTTGTTCTGCAGTTCCAGCCATTTGTCGTAGGCCTGACTGACAGCGCGGATGCGTTCCATCTGATCGACGATTTGATCCACCAGAGCCTTCTGCTTTTTCGGAAGGTAGCCGTAGGATTTTTTACCCTTGACGTGTTCCAGCTGCATGGCCAGCTCCAGTATCAGGTTCTCCGCTTCGGGATGGTCACAGATACCGTCCTTCATGTACTGCACCATTTCCAGCATGGCCTTCCGCGCTTCATGCACCAGCTCATCGCGGGACTCGGATTTCTGTTCATAGAGATGATGCATCTCATCCTGGAAGATGTCGTTGGTGAGTTTGGACTTGATAGACTTGATACCATCTTTGGACAGATAGGCCTGTCCGGGTTTTGCCGACCACGCCATCATGTGAACGTGTGGATGGTCACCTTCATCGTGGAAGGCAGCGTACCAGCGGAAGTCGTTGGGATGGATCTTCATAGCATCCGCGATCTGATTGCGGTTTGCACGGAGCAGGTCACGCCACGCGGAAGCGTTATCGTAACCGAGACGGACAGCGTCCTCACGCTTGAGGGAAATGATGTGTGTCCACACATTGCCGGTGTAGTTCTCCAGCTCCGTCATGGCCTTGTCCAGTGAGACGGTATCGTCATCACTGAACGGACCATGGGAGCCGAAGCGCTCTGCGCGGGGACGGGTGGCGATGTACTTCATGTACTGCTCCGACTGAATTACCGAGTCCCAGTTGGATTCCAGCGCCAGCGTGATAAACGCAGAGGCGTTGACCTTGGTGGGCTTTGCCATGTAGCCCTCGTACTCGTAGAGCGTTTTGGCGTCGGGAAAATCTTTCACCAGTTTTGCGATGAGCTGCTCCTGCTTTCGTGTCGCTGGACGGTCATCGGGAACGATCTCCACTCGCTCACGGGTGGCGATGTACTTGAGGTAACCGGATGCACCGCCGGTGCTTTTGATGTAGGGACTTTTTAAGATCAGCTTTACCATTCAGCTCCATCCGTTTCATATTCATCGGTTTGCTGTGCGCGCTTTTCGAGAGAGATACGACCGTTGGTGGTCTTTACATTTTTCACACTCTGCGCGCGAAGCTGCTTCATATCCTCGCGGTTGAAATTGAATGCTCCGGCGATGACACCCACCAGCATGTCCAGTTCTACCGCGTGATTGAAAGACAGCGCAGAGAGTTTTTTCTCCAGCAGTCCGATCCTGCCGTCGATGGCAGCAGTAACTGCGAGAGGGAGAGCGCGGTTGTTATCGTTGAGAGCCAGCCGGTCGATGTAATCGTTCACGGCCTTTTCGATGAAATCATTCAGACTGTTGCAGTTGTCGGCCTTGTACCATTGCTCGATCCTCTGCCTGGTTTCATCGGACGGTCTGAAGGTGAGCCGACTCTTGGTCGTTTTGTTTTCACTCATGGATTTTCCTCCAATCCTGCTAAGATGCCGCCGAAAAGCCTGCAACCATCGGCGGTTGTGGGAAAGCAGGCGCCAAGTCGGGTTTTCAAGCCTCAACAAGGCGCCAGTTTTGTCCCCTTTGAAACTGCCCGCACTGCGGGCAGATGTGCCTGCACCGACGGCGGTTAAGACGCCGGTGCTTTATCCTGCTTCCTCGTTCGTCCTCGGAAGTTGCTCGAAAGCGGCCCCAATTCGGGCGGTTTTCGGCATCCCTATCCACGCTTTACCGCATCTGAAAAAGCGGACACGGCGGCGCACAGCGGGCGACACGGGGTTTGTTCGCAGGTCTATGATGATGGGAAACGGCGGCGTAGTTTGCAGGATCTTTTCTGCTCGCCGTTCGATTTCTTCGATGTTCATTGGTACTGCAGAATCCAGTGCTTCGCTTACCAGAACTGCGTACACGGTATCGGTGATCTCCCTACACCGCTCTGCGTATGCCTGTTCGCGTTTGCTCAGAGTGCACCGTTTTTTATCTGCGAGGTACATTCTGAACTGGTCGATGTCGCGAAGCGGTGTGTCGAAGACGGTATCCCAGAACTTTGCGACGTACTTCAGATACGCACCTGTACGTTTGAGATGGAGTATCGGATTATGGTCGATCCAGCTGCTGATGACGTTACGCTCCAATCCGATCACCGCCTTCCGTGGATGCCGTTGCCGGACGGAACTCTACACCTTTCTTTTCTGCCAGTGCCTGGGCTTTTTGAATGTCAGCGGTACGCTGGAGCGCTGCCAGCTGACGTTCATGGTAGAGGTCGATTGCATTCCGGATCGGCAGGATGGTGTACCTGAGACAGCCGTTGCGCTTGAGACCCTCTTTGGTAACGATTTCCGTACGCTCGGTACGGATGAGACCGTGTTCCTCCAGTGCGGCAACGTATTTCGCAACCGTATTCACAGAGAGACCGAGTTTCTTTGCGATGGTCGGATAACTTGCGAGGCACTGGTAGGTACGTCGGTTTTCAATACGCATCAAGTATGCGTAGATATCAATTTCGATGTGGTGCAGTTCCAGATCGAAGACTGCATTAGGGACCGGGAAATAATTACTGACCGAGTCCTTTTTCACATAGGGCGTAGTGATCATTCCTGCACCCCCTTTGTGTGAGTGGAGATCCACTTTCTCAGTTCTTCCTTCGGAACAACAATGCGCTTGCCGATCCGCAGAACAGGAAAGTCTTTCTCATCACGGATGAGTTCGTAGATGGTGGAGTCCGAGACTCCCATGAGATCGACGAGCTGCTTCACACTCAGCAGCAGGGGCAGTTCGTCATAGCTGGTATAAATGCTTTTCTTCAAATAGTGGGTAACCTCCTGTGTAGCTTAGTTGGATAGAGCATATTTAGTTTTGAGTGGTTGTGCGAATCTTTGGTATCACCTCCAATCGTGTATATCAGACTGCGCTGAGTTTGATTTGATATAGGTTTTATCACCCCTCTCGAGTTTGCTTTGCCGTGCACCGTGTTCGCGTTCCTGCAGGGTAGCCTTGCGTGACTCCGATGCGTTTTCTTCTCTGTTGGTGCGCTCGTCTTTGCAGGATCATGGCGGCACTTCGCCCAGAGAGTATGAACAGCGGTGACGGGTATTCAGTTTTCAAGGTGCAATTTACAGATAACGAAAATTTCTGTTGACACAGCGCGTTTTATAGTTTAGACTAATGTCAGAGAAATAGTTTTATCTGTCTATTTCGGTTATACTATAACATCGCCACAACCACCTGTCAAGACTGATAGAAATATATTTTTAGAATTAGTCTAATTCGAGGAGCGACTACAATGTCTAACTTTACTTTCAAGACCTATATCGCTGATGGCAGAGAACACT
>JAZOBV010000090.1:0-3416 GCA_045596145.1 Candidatus Pelethomonas sp. | reverse complement strand
GGATAGCCCTTGGAGAGAATGCGGATGGTATCGGTGCCGTTGACGCGGACGGCGGCACGGGTGTCCAGATTGACAGCCGCGGCCAGAACGCGGCCCCGCTGGTGATCGGTGTGATTGCCGCCAATCTCGGTGCGTCCGGGGGCGGAGAAATAACGCTCGGGGCTGCCGCCGAAAGCGGAAGAGAAGCCGGCGTCAAGAACTTGCCGTTCGGCAGCGGAAAGAATGAATGCGGACATAGAGAACCTCCCGAAGAAGGCTTGCATCTGCAAGCCGTTTTTATATGATGTTCCACACACGATTATACATTGTTTTTTTTATTTTGGAAGATGCAGTTTGAAAAATATCCATAAAAAAGACCCGCCGGTGCCGGCGGTACGAAGAGGCTGTACCTTGCAAAAAATATGCAGATAATGTATACTATTGACGTGTATAAACTTATGAAAGGATCGGGGTGCGAAGATGAAAAAACTGCAGTCAAACCGTGGTGTGTCCATCCTTTTCGCGCTCCTGATTTTTTTGGTGTGCGCTGTGGTCGCATCGGTGGTTCTGGCGGCTGCCACCGCATCGTCCGGGCGGCTCAGCGGGCTCACCGAAATGGACCGCCGCTATTACAGCGTCACCTCCGCTGCAGAGGTGTTCCGTGATGCACTGGAACGCGAGGGGCGTATTTCCGTCGTCCGCTCGGAGACCACTGTTACCGAAACGAAGACCACTTACCTCAATACGGAGGATGGCGCGAAAGTGCAGGGTGATCCTGTAGAAAAGAAGACCGTTTACACTACCGATTATCTGAACGATCAGGATCTGCTGCTTGATCCGCAGCTGACCATGCTGCAGGAGTTTGCCTGTTCCATGGTGCTTGGCACCGGCGGTTACGGAGGCGGCGAGGTGCTGGAAGCCTTTGAACTGGAGCTGCGGTTGAGCGCAGATGAGATGGATGAAGAAATTCTTGAGGATCTCGCTGTGGATGTGTTGGTGATGCTGCGGGCGGATGGAACGCTGGAGCTGGTGTTTTCCAATGCCGGAGCGGCCGGAGATGATACTTACAGCCTCCGCATGACCTTTGCGGCAGATGTGGACGAATATACGGTGGAACAGACGGTGGAGGAAGCGCCCGTGATCAAGCGGGACGAAGAGGCCAACTCCTTCACGGAAACCGTAACGGTACGCGAAACAATTGACAGGGTTACAACCATTACCTGGTACATGACCGGTATGGAGAAGGTGGTGTCATCTCATGAAGCGTCGTAAATTCGGAGTGGTGAAGAAACTGAAGAGTACCTCCGGCGAGACCCTTGTTGAGGTACTGGCCTCCTTGCTGGTGGCAGCCCTTGCCATTCTGATGCTGAGTCAGGCGGTGACATCCGCGGTCAGGATTATCGACAGCAGCGGAGAACTGATGGAGGACTACTATGCGGCAGAAAACGTTTTGGCCGCCAGACCGAATTCTGTGAGCAATGCCTGGGTGACCACGGGGGAAGCCACGCTGATCGTGACGCGCCGTACCTCCTCTGAGCCGGTGGACTTTGGCCTCGGTAATGAGCCTGTTGTGCGCTACTATGTCAATGAGTGTATTACCGGCGGAGAGGTTGTCTCCTACGGATTGAACGGCTAAAGAGGAGCAGAAAATGAAACAGGTGGTCAGAAAACTGAAGAATGACCGCCGGGGCTTTACGCTGGTGGAGCTGTTGGTGGTGGTTTTGGTTCTGCTGCTGGTGACATCGGTCATAGTGGGCGGACTGCCCGCTGCGCAGCGTGCCTATTACAGCGTGACAGACAAGGCTGATGCCCAACTGCTGCTCTCCACGGCGAGCACCCGCCTGCGGGACGAGCTCGGAACGGCATCGGGCATTTGGGTGGTACCGGCTTCCGGTACTATTACATATCGCGATTCTGACGGAGTGAGGACTCAGATCTATCCGGGAAGTGATTGGATCTACTTCAGATATCCGGATTTGGTTACGGAAAATGCACAGCCCTTTGTGACCGATACGGTCAGAGAAGACGGCCTGTACATTACCTACGGCAGCGTGTCTTTTGACAGAGGGGTTCTGACGATTTATGATCTTGCCGTTGGGAAGGACGGCGTAGTATTGGCGGATATGCCGGTGCTTTGCATCAGAGCGGCGGCAAGCTGATATAAATTCCGGGCGGAAAGCTGGTGAAGCAAATGAAGCGGAATAGAGAGAAGCGTGGTTTCAGCCTGATGGAGACCCTGGTCGCGGTGGCGCTGGTGGGTATTCTGGCAGGCGTGGCAGTGGCTGCGGTTTCCAGCTATCAGCGGAGTTTGCGCCAGCTGGAGATGGACAGCACCGCCAGAGAAATTTTTGTTGCTGCACAAAATCACCTCACCATGGCCGAAAGTCAGGGATATCTGGGCAGGACCGACTTTGGAACGCCGGAGGCAAACGCTGACGGCGCGGATATCTACTACGTAGTAGTGGGCGGCGGCGATGACCCCGCAGATAAGGGCAGCGTGCTGAATCTGATACTCCCCTTCGGTGCCATTGACGAAGCCGTGCGAACCGGCGGCAGCTATATCATCCGCTACCGGACCGATCCCGCGGAGGTTCTGGATGTATTTTACGCGCAGCGAAACACGGCGCGGTTCGGATATACGTTTTCTGCCGACGAGTACGGTACGCTGATGGAATATTATCGCGGGCCGGATGCCAAGACCGGACGCAGCCGGTATGGCGCAGGGAATGCGGTGATCGGCTATTATGGCGGCGTGACCGCATCGGAGCTGGTGGCCGGTGCGGCGCTGGACACTCCGGTGATCCAGGTGATAAATGGAGAAAAGCTGTACGTGACGGTAACAAACCCGAACTGGGGGAATGCCTATGCTGCGCTCAGACTCATTCTGACAGGTGAGAGCAGCGGCGTGAGTCGTGAAGTTGACCTGGTCAGCGTGAGCAGAGCCGGTGCGGCACAGTCCAATGTGTCCTATGACAGCTTTAACAGAATTTTTACCGTGGTGCTGGACGATATCACCACGAGCGGCGGGCATTTTTACAATCTGTTCTGTCGGAACGCAGGCGGGAACAATTTTGTGCCCGGTGAGGATATTACCGTTCAGGCCATGGCGTATAACAATTACGAAGTGACCAATGTGGCATACAGCGCGGAGAAAGTGACCAACAGCCTGTTTGCCTCGCTGGAGGGCGGAGTTGCCACCATTTCCAACATCCGCCATCTGGAGAATCTGAGCGCCGATATTTCCGGTATCGCCACCGGAGTTACCGATGCGGAGCAGATCACCGATCTGTCCTGGTCGAAGTTCAGACAGAACGTCGGCGGCACAGCGGCGGATACGGTGCGCGTCTATACGGTGGACGGCGCCGCATCGTCTTCCGGCACCTTCATGCCTGTGAATCCCCTTCCCGGCATGAACTATGACGGCGACGGCTGCAGCA
>JAZOBV010000089.1:0-34438 GCA_045596145.1 Candidatus Pelethomonas sp. | reverse complement strand
GCTTCCGCTGAGGCAGCTTTCCGGAGAGGGTCTGATTCAGAGGTTTCCGGGGGTCAGCGGCGCCGGTAACACGCATGGCCTGGTGGACATAGGCACGGCCGCTGAGGGGATCCCGGATGCAGCCGCCGATGCAGGTGGCGGCACCGCCGAAGGGCTCGATCTCGGTGGGGTGGTTATGAGTCTCGTTCTTGAACATCAGGAGCCAATCCTGCTCCTTGCCGTCCACATTGGCGGGAACATGGATGGAGCAGGCGTTGATCTCTTCACTCTCATCCAGCTCGGGCAGCAGCTCGCGCTTCTTCAGCGTCTTGGTACCGATGGTGGCGATGTCCATGAGAGTCTGAGGACGCTGAGCGGCTTTCTCCTCGCCATATACCTCAACGCGGGCAGCGAGATAACGCTCGTATGCGGCCTTGATCTCGGGATCGGCGATATCAATGTCAGTGAGGTGGGTGGAGAAGGTGGTGTGGCGGCAGTGGTCAGACCAGTAGGTGTCTACCAGACGGACCTCGGTGATGGTGGGATCACGCTTCTCCTCGTCGCGGAAGTAGGTCTGGAGGAACTTGAGATCGTCCAGATCCATAGCAAGACCGCGCTCATCCAGGAAAGTCTTCAGTCCGGCTTCGTCCAAAGTGACGAAACCGGTGAGGGTCTCGACCATAGAGGGAACAGCGTATTCCTGCGCCAGAGTTTCGGGCTTCTCAAGGCTTGCCTCGCGGCACTCCACGGGGTTGATGAGATAGCCACGCAGCGCCTGAAGTTCCTCAGCGGTGAATTTTCCCTCAAGGATGTAGACCTTGGCGTTGCGGACCAGAGGACGCTCCACACCTGCCATCAGCTGGATACACTGGGCGCAGGAGTCACTTCTCTGATCGAACTGACCGGGCAGAGCCTCCACAGCCAGAACGGTGTGGATGCTGCGGGGCTCAGGGAAGGTTTCGTCATAGGTCACGTCAACCTGAGGCTCGGAGAACACGGTGTTCTTGGCGGCGGCATAGACCTCGGGGGCGACGTTTTCCACATCGTAGCGGTTCAGGATACGGATGCCCTCAAGAGCGTCAATGCCCAGGAAGGTGCGCAGGTCATTCTTGAGGTTTTCGGCCTCGGGGGAGAGACCGGGACGCTTTTCAACGTAAATACGATAAACCATTGGTTAGTTACCTCCCATAGCCTTCAAGGCGCGATGCCCAATGTCGCGGCGGCAGAAGGCGTTGTCGAAATGGATGCGGTCTGCAAGATCGTAAGCGGCGGAGATCGCGGAGGAAAGATCGTTGGCAACAGCGGTTGCGCCGAGGACACGTCCGCCGCTGGTCACCAGAGAACCGTCCTTCAAAGCGGCACCGGCAATGTAGATGCGCTCATTTTCTTTGGTGGCGGGCAGTGTGATGGGAAATCCCTTGTCGTAGCTTTCGGGGTACCCACGGCTTGCGAGGATCACGCAGGCGGCGGATTTATCAGCAAATTTAACCTCAGTTTCGGCAAGAGTGCCGTTGGCAGTGGCGAGCATGATCTCAAGGAGGCTGCTTTCCAAAAGAGGAAGGACCACCTGCGTTTCGGGATCGCCGAAGCGGCAGTTGTATTCAATGACCTTGGGACCATCAGCGGTGAGCATCAGACCGAAGTAGAGGCAGCCGGTGAAGGGACGTCCTTCCTCAACCATAGCCTTGATGGTGGGAAGGAAAATTTCCTGCATGCAGCGTTCGGCCACGTCTGCGGTGTAGTAGGGGTTGGGGGCGATGGTACCCATGCCGCCGGTGTTGAGCCCTTCGTCGTTGTCGAAAGCACGCTTGTGATCCATGGAGGAGACCATGGGCTTCACGACCTTGCCATCGGTGAACGCCAGAACAGAGATCTCGGGACCGGTGAGGAACTCCTCGATGACCACAGTGGCACCGCTCTTGCCGAATTTACCGCCTTCCATCATTTCAGTGACAGCAGTTTTTGCTTCCTCGCGGGTCTGGGCGATAATAACGCCTTTGCCCAGAGCCAGACCGTCGGCCTTGACCACGGTGGGGATGGGAGCAGTCTCCAGATAGGCGAGAGCCTCAGAAAGCTCGGTAAAGATCTCGTACTTCGCGGTGGGGATGCCGTGGCGTTTCATAAGGACCTTGGAGAAGGCCTTGCTGCCTTCGATGATGGCTGCATTAGCCTTGGGACCGAAGCAGGGAATGCCGATTTTATTCAAAGCATCCACAGCACCCAGCACCAGAGGATCATCAGGTGCGACAACAGCAAAGTCGATCGCGTTATTTTTAGCAAACTCCACCATGCCGGGAATATCGGTCGCCTTGATATTGACACACTCGGCATCAGCGGCGATGCCGCCGTTGCCGGGAAGGGCAAAAATCACCTCGGCGCGGGGATCTTCCTTCAATTTTTTGATAATGGCGTGTTCGCGGCCTCCGCCGCCGATCACCATAATTTTCATGTACACAACCTCTTTGTCAGAATATACGCGAAACTCTGCGGGACAAAAATGCCTCGCAGAGTTTCGCTGCGCAGCAGCGAAAAACAATATAAATATTTTTCACGGCGGCGTGTACGTCGGGAAAAATTCAGCTCGGTCTGCAAACGTGCGAACAACGTGAGTGCGCTGCAGCAGACCGCAAATCTCAAAAAAGTGCTTGCACTTTTTTGAAGAAGCTTAGTGGTGGAACAGGCGCATACCGGTAAATGCCATTGCCATGCCGTATTCGTCGGCCTGCGCAATGACCAGATCATCGCGGATGGAGCCGCCGGGCTCGGCGACATACTTCACGCTGCTCTTGCGGGCGCGCTTAATGTTGTCGGGGAAGGGGAAGAAGGCATCGCTGCCCAGAGCGACCTCGGCAAAATTGGCAAGCCACTCGGTGCGCTCCTCGGGGGTGATATGCTGGGGCTGAGTGGTGAAGTAGTTCTGCCAGATGCCCTCGGCGCAAACATCTTCCTCGTTGCCGTTGATATAGCTGTCGATGACGTTGTCGCGCTCGGGGCGGCCCAGCGTGGGCAGGAAGGGCAGATTCAGCGTCTTGGGATGCTGACGCAGCATCCAGGTATCAGCCTTGGTGCCGGCAAGGCGGGTGCAGTGCACACGGCTCTGCTGACCGGCACCGACACCGATGGCCTGACCGTCAACAGCGTAGCAGACGGAGTTGGACTGGGTGTACTTCAAGGTGATGAGAGCTACGATCAGGTCGCGCTTGGCGCTCTCGGGCAGATCCTTGTTGGCGGTGACCACGTTGTTCAGAAGGTCAGCGTCGATCTTGAAGTTGTTGCGGCCCTGCTCAAAGGTGATACCGAAGACATCCTTGGTCTCCTGAGGAGCGGGGATGTAGTTCTCATCGATCTGAACCACATTGTAGCCGCCCTTGCGCTTGGTCTTGAGAATCTCAAGAGCCTCGTCGGTATAGCCGGGGGCGATAACACCGTCGGAGACCTCCTGCTTAATGAGGCTTGCGGTCATAGCATCACACACATCGGAGAGGGCGACCCAGTCACCGAAGGAGCACAGACGGTCGGTGCCGCGGGCACGGACATAGGCGCAGGCGAGGGGGTTCTCGTCCAGACCCTCAACGTCCTCCACGAAGCAGGCTTTCTTCAGCTCGGGGCTGAGGGGAAGACCAACAGCGGCGGAGGTGGGGGAGACATGCTTGAAGGAGGTGGCGGCGGGCATACCCAGAGCGGCCTTCAGCTCTTTGACCAGCTGCCAGGAGTTGAATGCGTCCATGAAGTTGATGTAGCCGGGCTTGCCGTTAAGAACGGTGATGGGCAGATCGGAGCCGTCCTTCATAAAGATGCGGGAAGGCTTCTGATTGGGGTTACAACCATATTTCAGTTCCAGTTCGTTCATTGCTCTTCTTCTCCTTCTTACTGATGCTTGTTGATGATAGTGACAGTCTCTTCACCGGTTTCCAGATTGATCCAGTTGGTGTAGAGAGAGATCTTGTTGTCAGCGTTCAGCTTTTCCCAGACCATCTCAGTGAACTCCTTGGCGCAGCTGCCGATGGCAACACGCTCGGGTTCGCCCTGGAAGGTGGGGATGGGGTTGCCATCGGTCACATAGGTGTGGATAAAGTGACCCAGACCATTCAGAGCAGCATAGTCATAGGTGAAGCGGTTGCAGGCGCTGCCCTCAGCGTCGGCGCTCTTGAGGATGGACATGCTGTAATCGAAGCCGCCCTCAGTGAAGTTCACAAGACCACTGATACGGGGGGTCCAGTTGGGACCATCGGGCTCGAAGCAGCGGGTTACGAGAGACTGGGAGAAGGTCTTGCCGTCCTTCAAACCGTCGCGGATGGTATCGGTCTGGTCGCCGTTGGTGACGATCAGGCTATTGCCCAGACGGCGGACAGGGTGATAGATGATGAGGCTGGGATCCTCCAGCTTGCTCTCATCGTAAGCCTTGGTACGGATGCCGTCCTCGGTGGCCTCGAAGATACGGTTGCGGCTGTTGACGCTGCGGCCCATGATAAAGTAGGCAATAGCGGCGTGCTTGCCGTCAGCGCTCTTGCCGATGACAATGCCGCGGCCGGGATAGGGATTCTCGGCAAGCAGCTTGCCGAGGTCGTTGATAGCATAGATATCCATAATCAAAACCTCTCCTCAGTATTAGTTGTTGGAAACGATTTGGGCGGCGACGATCTCAGCCGCCTGAGGCAGGAGCAGCCATTCGGCCTGCTCCATGACACGCTTTTGCAGGATCTCGGGAGTATCGCCGGGCAGGATGTCGACGGCTTTCTGGGCGATGATCTGCCCGCCATCGGGGATCTCATTGACAAAATGTACCGTTGCGCCTGTGACTTTCACGCCGTAATCCAGAGCTGCCTGATGGACACGCAGCCCATAGAATCCCTCGCCGCAGAAGGAGGGGATCAAAGCGGGATGCACATTGATGATGCGGCTGGGGTAGCGGTCAGTGAAGTTTTTGGTGAGGATGGACATGAAGCCCGCAAGGATGATCATGTCGATCCCGTATTCCTCCAGAACAGCGAGGAGCTGGGACTCAAAATTCTCCTGACTTCCCGCATCCTTCTTGGATACCACCACGCCGGGGATGCCGGCCTTTGCGGCGCGTTCCAGAGCGAAAACGCCAGCCTTGCTGGAAACGACCACGGCAAGCTCGCCGTGGGGGATACCGCCCTCTGCGGCCTTGTCGATGATGGCCTGCAGGTTGGTGCCGCCGCCGGACACGAAGACAGCGATTCTTGCTTTCTGCATATTCGCTTACTCCAGAATGACCTGCTCTTCGGACTCCACGATCTCACCGAGGAGGTAAGCAGTTTCGCCGTTTGCGCGGAGGATCTCCAGAGCGGTATCAACGTCCTCGGGAGCCACGGTGATGGTCATGCCGACACCCATGTTGTAGGTGTTATACATATCGCGCTCGGGAACGCCGCCGGTCTTGGCGATAAGATCGAAGATGGGAAGAACCTTGACATCGGCCTTCTTGATCTTTGCGCCCAGACCCTTGGGGATGGAACGGGGAATGTTCTCGTAGAAGCCGCCGCCGGTGATGTGGCTGATACCCTTGACGGTGACCTTTTCCAGAAGAGCAAGAACGCTCTTGACGTAGATCCTGGTGGGGGTCAGCAGGGTCTCGCCGATGGTGGCGCCGCCGAGATCTGCGCAGGGCTTGTACAGCTCGGGGTTATTGTTGTCGATATCGAAGACCTTACGGCACAGGGAGAAGCCGTTGGAGTGGATACCGGTGGAAGCGAGGGCGATGATCTTGTCGCCGGCAGCAGTCTTGGTGTTGTCGATGATCTTCTTCTTGTCCACGATGCCAACGGCGAAGCCGGCAAGATCGTACTCCTCTACGGGCATCATGCCGGGGTGCTCAGCAGTTTCGCCGCCGATGAGAGCGGCACCGGACTGGACGCAGCCCTCAGCCACGCCGCCAACGATAGTGGCGATTTTCTCGGGGATATTCTTGCCGCAGGCGATATAGTCGAGGAAGAACAGGGGCTTTGCGCCGCAGCAGATGATGTCGTTGACGCACATGGCAACGGCATCGATACCGATGGTGTCATGCTTGTCCATCAGAATAGCCATCTTGACCTTGGTGCCGCAGCCGTCGGTTCCGGAGACCAGAACGGGCTCCTCCATACCGGCAAGAGGCAGACCAAAGCAGCCGCCGAATCCGCCTACGTCATCGAGGCAGCCTTCGTTCCTGGTGCGGGCGATGTGCTTCTTCATCAACTCGACTGCCTTGTAACCGGCGGTGATGTCAACACCGGCGGCAGCGTAGGAAGCGGAAAAACTCTCGCTCATCTCAATATCTCACTTTCGATAAATATTTTAATTATTCCTTGCCGTTCCAGCAGTAAGTGCAGACCTTCTCGGGATCAATGCCGATAGCCTCCAGAACGCCCTCGAGGGACTGATAGCCCAGGGAGTCGAAGCCCAGCTTCTTGCAGATCGTGCTCAGAAGGCACTGACCGCGCTCGGTATTGCAGTCAGCGTACTCATCCAGATGGTTGTGACCTTCATCACCCTCCAGTTCCTGGATGGTACGGCGGGCCAGCAGATCCATGTCGGATTTGCTGGAGGAGAAGTTCAGATACTTGCAGCCGTACATGATGGGCGGGCAGGCGGAGCGCATATGGACTTCTTCCGCGCCGGATTCGTAGAGAAAATCCACGGTCTCCTGCAGCTGGGTGCCTCGGACAATGGAGTCATCCACGAAGAGCAGCTTCTTGCCCTCGATCAGTTCAGAAACGGGGATCTGCTTCATCTCGGCGACCTGCTTGCGCAGAGCCTGATTGGTAGGCATGAAGGAGCGGGACCAGGTGGGGGTGTATTTGACGAAGGGGCGGGCAAAATATTTGCCGCTGCGGTTGGCATAGCCGATGGCATGAGGAATGCCGGAATCGGGAACACCGGCAACATAGTCCACCTTGGGCAGGGAGCCGCGCAGGACTTCGTCGCGTGCCATGATCTCGCCGTTGCGGTAGCGCATCAGCTCTACATTTCGCCCCTCGTAGTTGGAGTTGGGGTAGCCGTAATAGGTCCACAGGAAGCCGCAGATCTTCATCTTATCACCGGCGGGAGCAATGGTTTTCCAACCATCCGCGGTGATTTCGACGATTTCGTTGGGTCCAAGCTCGTGGGAAGTGGAGTATCCGAGCTTCTGGTAAGCAAACGACTCAAAGGAAACGCAGCAGCCGTCCTCCTTCTGACCGATCAGTACAGGCAGTCTGCCCACCTTGTCGCGGGCGGCGATGATGCTGTCCTTCGTCAGGATCAGAATGGAGGAGGAGCCTTCAATCAGCTCCTGGGCGTTGCGGATACCCTCAACCAGAGAATCCTTCTGGTTGATGAGCGCGGCGGTCAGCTCGGTTGCGTTGACCTTGCCGGAGCTCATGGCCATAAACTGGTGACCGTGGTCGGAGAAGTAGGTGCTGACCAGCTCCTCAGCGTTGTTGATACGGCCCACCGTACAGATGGCGAACAAGCCTAGGTGAGAACGTACCAGCAGAGGCTGGGGGTCCGTGTCGCTGATGCAGCCGATGCCGCTGCAGCCGTGAAATTCACTGATATCCTTCTCAAACTTAGTGCGGAAGGGGGTGTTTTGGATATTATGGATCTGGCGGTGGAAGCCGTTCTCACCGTCATACACGGCAATACCGCCGCGCAGAGTGCCGAGGTGAGAATGGTAGTCCGTGCCAAAGAAGATATCAAGGACGCAATCTTTCTTGGAGATCGCACCGAAAAAGCCTCCCATGAGGTTCCTCCTTTAGTTACTTGGCGAAGAACAGCTTGTTCAGAGTCATGGGGTCGATGTACTTGCCGTCCTTGTAGACGCGCATATTGCCGGAGGCGACCTCGTCGATCAGCATGACAGAGCCATCGGGAGCGTAGCCAAACTCGAACTTGATGTCGTACAGCTCCATACCCTTGGCAGCCAGATCGTCGTGAACGATCTTGGTGATGGCCTGAGTCTGAGCCTTCAGAGAGTCGTACTGCTCAGCCGTCATAACGCCCAGATCCACCAGACCGTCCTTGGTGACCAGAGGATCACCCAGAGCATCGTTCTTGAAGGTGGTCTCCACATAGTAGGGAAGATCCTGACCCTCGGTGCAGTACTCGTTGTAGCGGCGGAAGAAGGAGCCGACGGCCTTGCGGCGGCAGATGACCTCGAGACCCTTGCCGAAGACCTTGGCAGGGAGGACTTCCATGGTGGTATCTTCGAGGTTTGCGCTGACATAGTGGGTCTTGATGCCGGCAGCGTTGATCTTCTCAAAGAAGTAGATGGACATGCGCAGGTTGACATCGCCCACACCGTCGATGGTCAGACCGACAGCGTTCTCACCGGGATCGAACACACCGTCCTTGCCGGTGCAGTCATCCTTGAACTTCAGCAGGCAGTTGCCGTTGGGGAGAGCATAGACATTCTTGGTCTTACCGGTGTAGAGAAGCTTGTTTTCCATGGTGATTTTCCTCCGTTATTTTAATATAAAATGATTTAATGATTGAATTTTGCCTCAATGGCTGCGTTTTTTTCCAGAACCTTGCGGGTATCGGCATCGCGCTTTGCCTGCAGCTTCGCGGCAAGTCCGGTGTCCTCAATGGCAAGCATCTGGATAGACAACAAGGCGGCATTGACACTTCCGTCGATCGCAACAGTAGCCACCGGGATACCGGAGGGCATCTGAACGGTCGAAAGAAGAGCATCAATGCCGTCTAAATTGGAGCTTTTTACGGGGATACCGATTACGGGGATGGTGGTGGCGGCAGCGATAGCGCCGGCGAGGTGGGCAGCCTTGCCTGCGGCGGCAATAATTGCGCCAAAACCGTTTTCGCGGGCGGTCAGAGCGAACTGACGAGCCTCTTCGGGGGTACGGTGGGCAGAAAATACGTGCACCTCATGCGGGACAGAAAATTCCTGCAGAGTATTGATGGCCTTCTCCACGATGGGGAGGTCACTGTCGCTGCCCATGATGATCGCGATTTTTTTCATAGTCGTCTCCTCGTGTGTTGATTTTGATGAAAACAAAATAAGGCAGTCCTATTCTGCGGTTTGGAATAGGGCTGCCCAGACGGTCGACATTAAGGTTCGTAACGATCTGTTCCCATGTGGTGCTCCACGTTCCGTCAGTTACAGATTCGCCTATTCAATAGTGTATTATCATAGTACCATCATGGCGAGAAAAAAGCAAGCTGTCAAACTAAATAAGATTATGTCTTTTTTTTTCGCAAGGATTGGGGGATTATCAAATTCCATGACGGAGATGGTCTGTTTTGGACTTGATTTTTGCGCTTTAACGTGTTACAATGATATTCGGAAAATTATACGAACAAAACGTGTCGGCGGCGGCTGTCCGGCAGCACGGGAAAGAGCGCAGCGATGGAGCAGTATACCTTGACAATCCTTCCTCAGGGCTTGAAGATACATGCTTATGAGGATCAGATTTTACTGAATGCGCTTCGTGACGCGGGGGTGCGTACCGATGCGCCGTGCGGCGGAGCGGGTACCTGCGGCAAGTGCCTTCTGATCGTGGACGGCAGAGAGGTTTTATCTTGCCAGACGCTGGTGGATGGCGATATGACGGTGGAACTTCCCGGCGAGGGAGATCAGTAACGGTTTTTTGGATAAAAACCCTTGCCATACTTGAAAACAAATGTTTTTTCGTGTAGACTGAACTGGTAAAAACAGGAAGCATGACCACTCTGCGCTTTGCGGAACGGTCGGATGAAGGAGGACTATGAAAGAAATAATCTCAAAAAGATTATCCATGGTTATTGCGCTTACCATGCTGTTCGTTCTTCTTTTAAATCTGTTTTTGCAGATCGAAAGTGCGCAGAAAAGCATGGAACACAGCGCCGCGATGTCGGTCGAGCGAATTGAAGACATTTTAGAAAGCAACAACGAGGATCTGCTGCGGCTGAATGAGTCTCTTCAGGAGGGATATATCATCCGCGCGAGGGCTGTCGCCTATATGATAGGCAATCATCCCGAGCTGGACCGTGATGTGGAAGCTATGCGCAAGCTGGCAGAGCTTCTGCAGGTGGATGAGATCTGCCTGTTTGACGTGGAGGGAACGCTTTACGGCGGAAGCCATCCCGAGTATTACGGCTATACCATGTACGACGGGGAACAGATATCCTATTTTCTCCCCATGCTTGAAGACAAGAGTCTTACGCTGTGCCAGGATGTGACACCGAACACTGCGCTGGGCAAGCCCATGATGTATGCGGCGGTATGGTGCGATGACGGAAGACGCATCGTTCAGATCGGTCTGGAACCGCGGCGCATTCTTGAGGCTGCCGAAAAAAATGACATCAGCTATATTTTCTCGAATCTTGCAGTCCAGGAGGGAACCACCGCCTTCGCGATCGACGCGGCAAGCGGTGAGATTCGCGGCTCCACTGATCCAAAATATGTCGGAAGAAACGCGGCAGACATCAAACTGGTAGTGCCGGTGGGCTATCAAAGCTCCTTTATTGCGAGGATCGACGGTGTGCTCAGCCGATGCTTCTTTCGTGAAGATGGCGATCTTCTGATCGGTGTTGCGTGGAAGAACAGCGTCCTGTACTACGATTTAACGCAAAGTATGCTGCTGGTGCTGCTGTATCTGACGGTGGCAGCAATTATGATGATCGCGGCGATCCTGCGCTGCATCGACAGCATGGTCATTGACAATATCGGTACGGTAAATGAGAAACTTCAGGAGATCACAAACGGTAATCTGGATACTAAGATCGAGGTTACATCCCTGCCGGAGTTTGTCAGTCTCAGCACACACATCAACCAGATGACGGATTCCCTTTTGAGTAACTCCGTCAAGATCTCCCGTATTCTTGACGCAACGGAGTCCCAGATCGGTTTCTTTGAGTATGACTCGGAAAAACCGGGCGTTCTGGTGACCAGGAAGGTGGCAACGATTCTTGCTATCGCCCCGGATGAGATGAACCGCCTTTGCAGAGACCGCGAGCAGTTTGAGCACAGGATCGCTCAGATCCGAACTGTCCCTGTGGAACGGGCAAAGAATACATACGCGCTGCCGACGGAAACTGCGTGCTATGTTAAAATCGAAACCTACGTGGACGACAAGAACACCTTTGGCATCGTTATGGATGTGACAGAGGAGATCCTGGAGAAGGTCAAGCTGCGTCACGAGCGCGACCACGATTTGCTCACACAGCTTCACAGCCGCCGGTCATTCTACCGTTTACTGGAAGATCTGTTCGCCAAGCCGGAAAGTTTGGGACACGCTGTTATGCTCATGTGTGATCTGGATGGATTGAAGGGCATCAACGATACCTGCGGTCACGCAGGCGGCGATAAGGCGATCCGTGAGGCTGCGGCGATCCTCACCAGCGTGGAAGCCGATCATAAAATCGTTTCCCGCTTGAGCGGTGATGAGTTTGCTGTGTTTCTCTACGGTGCGGAAACCCGGGAGGAGCTGCAGCAGCATATTGACGCACTGTACCGGAATATGATGCTTGCCGAGATCACGGTGTTTGACAGAACGATTCCTGTCCGCCTGTCGGGTGGTTATGTGTTCTATCCCGAGTATGACGAGGGCTATACGGCGCTGCTGCGCAAGGCGGATCAGGCGCTCTACCATTCCAAGGGAAATGGAAAGGCACGGTTTTCGGCATTTTGTGATGAATTTTCACATACAGAAGTCTAGTTTTACAGTTTTTTCAGAGGAAGTGAAGCCTATGATCGACATGGACAAGCAAAAGATCCTGATCGTTGACGATTCAGAAATGAACCGATTCATTCTTACACAGATGCTGCGTGAGGATTACGATATTCTGGAGGCCGGTGATGGCATAAAGGCGATAGAAATCCTAAATGAGCATGCAGAGGAGCTCTCTCTCATGCTGCTGGATATCATTATGCCCGGGATGGATGGTTTCGGCGTTCTGGATAAGATGAACGAAGAGGGATGGATAGAAGATATCCCGGTCATTATTATCTCGTCTGACCGTTCACCTGTCGCGATCGAGCGTGCCTACGAGCTGCGTGCGGCTGACTTTATCAGCCGTCCCTTTGATGCGGCTATTGTCCGCCACCGTGTGGTCAATACCATCCTGTCCTATGCGAAACAGAAGAAGCTGGTGTCCCTTGTGGAGCGGCAGGTGTACGAAAAGGAACGTCAGAGCGGACTGATGATCGACATACTCAGCCATATCGTCGAGTTCAGAAACGGCGAGAGCGGACTGCATGTGCTGCATATCCGCACCTTGACGGAGCTTCTTTTGAAACGGCTTGTCAAGAAGTCTTCCAAGCACAGGCTGACGAATAAGGATATCACACTCATCAGCACGGCATCCGCGCTGCACGATATCGGCAAGATCGTCATTCCCGAGGAGGTTCTGAATAAGCCCGGAAAGCTGACGGATGACGAGTTTGAATTGATGAAAACTCACTCCCAGAAGGGGGCGGAAATGCTTTGCGGTGTATCTCATCTGGGACGGGAGCCTCTGCTGGAATATGCCCGTGATATTGCCCGCTGGCACCATGAGCGCTATGACGGACGTGGTTATCCCGATGGTCTTGTTGGCGATGATATTCCCATCTGCGCACAGGTTACGGCGATCGCCGATGTTTATGACGCTCTGACCAGTGAGCGTGTTTATAAAAAAGCGTATACCCACGAAAAGTCCATCAGCATGATCTGTAACGGTGAATGCGGCACGTTCAATCCACTTTTGCTGGAATGCCTGATGGATATTGAGGGAACCCTGCGGCAGGAGCTGCAGATCCGCGCGCAGCGAAGCATCGACAGGCAGCTTGTGCGCGATATGACCAATGAACTTATCTGTTACTAAACGCAAAAACCCGGATATACTTAAAGAGGCGTCGCTTCTCTGATTTTTCACTTTTCCGGATCGGGAAGCGAATCGTTTGAGGGAAAGCTGTGGTAAAAGAGAGGTGTCTTGAATATGTTCCATATAGGGGACAAGGTTGTACACCCCATGCATGGCGCGGGCGTCATTGATGGGATCGTTACGGAGAAGGTAGGTACTGCGAAGCAGGACTACTATGTATTCAAGATGCCTGTAGGCGGTCTGGTGCTGAAGATCCCGGTGGCAACGAGCGGTCTCGTGGGTCTGAGGAGCATTGTGTCCGCTGAGGAAGCGGATGCGCTGGTTGCGGCCATATCATCCATGCAGGTGGATATGACCAGCAACTGGAACCACCGCTACCGGGAAAACATGGACCGGCTCAAGAGTGGTGATCTCTATTCCGTTGCTTATGTTATCAAGGGATTGACCCAGCGGGATAATGAGCGGGGATTGTCCAACGGTGAGCGAAAGATGCTCCACACCGCGAGACAGATCCTTGTTTCCGAGCTGGTTCTCTCCTTGGGAACGGACTCCCGCGATGTGGAGGATCGGATCAATGCTGCAATGTTGGGAGAAAAAGCCGGATGAAACTGATTGAAAAGCTGCTTGGCCGCTGTAAAGAGGAACGTCCGGTCTGCAGCGCTATCGTACCTGCCGCGGGCAGCGCCAGCCGCATGGGCGGTGAAAACAAAATGATGCTCATGCTGGACGGTATCCCTGTGCTGGCTCGCACGCTTCTGGCGCTGGACGGCGCTGAGCTTGTGGATGAGATCGTCGTGGCAGTCCGGGAGCAGGATATCCTTGCTGTCGCGGATCTCTGCAAGATCTATGGTGTGAGAAAAAATGTGAAAATCGTGCGCGGCGGAGCGGATCGTCTGGAATCTGTCCTGCTGGCGTCTATGGAGTGCCGCTCGGATGCGGATTTTTTGGCGGTGCATGATGGTGCGCGTCCCCTGGCGGGGAGCAGCTTTATTGACAATGTGATCCGGTATGCGCACCGCACCAACGCGGCAGCCCCTGCCGTTCCTGTCAAGGATACCATCAAGATCGCGCGGGACGGTATCGTGGAAAGCACTCCGGACCGTTCAACGCTTTTTGCTGTACAAACTCCACAGGTATTTGACGCGCAGCTCCTCCGCGCCGCGCTTCAGTCCGCGAAGGAGAGCGGGGCGGAGATCACGGATGATTGCAGTGCGGTGGAGCGGCTCGGCAAGCAGGTGTATTTAACCGATGGATCTTATGAGAATATCAAGATCACAACGCCAGAGGATGTGAGCCTTGCCACCGCGATCCTGCAAAGACAGGAGGAACGTTTATGAGCCTGCCCCGTATTGGTCACGGATATGATGTGCACCGCCTGACGGAGGGACGAAAACTGATCCTCGGCGGCGTTGATATTCCTTATGAAAAGGGACTGCTGGGACACTCCGATGCCGATGTTCTGCTCCATGCGCTGATGGATGCGCTTCTGGGTGCCGCGGCTCTGGGGGACATCGGAAAGCTGTTCCCCGATACGGACGAACAGTATCGAGGCGCGGACAGCCGCAAGCTTCTCCGCTGTGTCGTCCGCCGATTGAAGGAGGAAGGCTACGGAATCGGAAACGTGGATGTGACACTCATCGCGCAGCGTCCGAAGATCGCACCGTATATTCCCGAGATGCGTGAAAATATTGCTGCGGATTTGGGTGTTCTCCTTTCACAGGTCAATGTTAAGGCGACTACAGAGGAGCATCTGGGTTTTACCGGAAGCGGCGAGGGTATGTCCGCCCACGCGGTCACGTTGATTTTTCAAGTATAAATTATATATGAAATCTTGTAGGGGCGATTTACGAATCGCCCCTGCGAATTATTTGCCGTACCCCAACACCCCACCTTTTGAAGGCATCTTTTCATACAGAAACAGGGAGCGCTGCTCTGTTTTGCAGCACTCCCTGTGAAGGATCAGTTCATTTTCTTCAAGCACTTCTCCGCAAGCTCGGCGGGATATTTCCGCTCAATGACAAAGCCCTTGCGGTCCAGCTCTTCTGTAAGAGAAGTCCAGACCTGGTAAGCCTTGTCAAACTGCTCCAGTTCCTCATAGCAGAAGCCCATGGAGTATGTGGCAGCCATCAGACCGCTGTCAAGCTCCAACGCTTTACGCCAATAGGAAAATGCGTCGTCGAACCGCTTCTGCTCCCTGGCGATCTCGCCTGCGTAGTAGTGCAGGAGGTCACTCTCGGGGAAGCGCTCGATGCCGCTGAGGGCGGTTTTCAGCGCTGTGTCGTTCTCTCCGATCATGTGGTGGGCGGCAGTACACAGGAGCCACAGGCGGGGATCAGTAGGGGTGTCGGCAAGCTGTCTGCGGTACTGTTCGGCGGCTTCCTTTCCCTTACCGATGTCGCACATCAGTGCGATCTTCTGCTGCGCGGCAGAGCAGTAGACATCCTCGGAAACGTTGGGATGCGCCATCGCCTGCTCCAGTCTTCGCTGGGCGTTGGAGATGCAGTACTGTACCATGTAGTGGTACAGCACGCCCCAGGAGCGGAGATCGTCCGCAGTGAGGGTATCAAAGGGCATACGAAGAAATTCCTGCTCCGCGGCGAGAAAGTCCTCAGTTCTGCCGGATGCCTCGTATACGGACACCATGCGCTGGGCGTAATTTGCATAGGCGCGGATTTCCTCGCGGTACAGATCGTCTACCGTAACGCCATACAGCCGTGCGATCTCCGGCAGAAGCATCACATCGGGCAGGGTGTTGCCGCATTCCCAGCGGGAAACGCTCTGAACGCTGACACCGAGCATACCTGCAAGCTGATCCTGCGTCAGCCCCTTTTCCAGACGCAGTCTGCGAAGATTATCAGAAAAAACTTTTTGATTCATAGTGATCTCTCCAGATAGTTTTTAGTAGTATTAGAAGCTTCTGATAGGATCATAGCACCGTACAGCCGGGAAGTACATATCACAAAACGCGGGAGAACTCCCGAAAAGTGAGAATGAAGGCATATCAGCATCTTTTGATGTCTGCATATAGAACAGAAGTGGCTGCCGCGAAATGCTTCGCGGCAGCCCTCTTGCTGATTATATTATAGCAGAGTGGATCATAAATTTCAAGACTTGTAGTTATATTCTCCTGCGGTAAAATAAACGCACAAGGAGGGATCGCAATGACATATTTCCACTGTTCGCCCGTGGCGGGGCTCAAGGTGCTGGAACCGCGAAAACCGGAGTCCTTTCACAAGCCAAAATGCGTCTATATGACAACGCTGCTTCCCATGGCACTGATGTACGGCGCGCGAAATTTTGAGTATACCTACGGCTATACAAAAGAGGGGCAGATCTACTATGCGGAATATTTTCCCGATTCTTTAGAGATCCTTTATAAAGGGAAAAGCGCAAGCCTGTACCGCTGCGCTCCGGTGGATACGGCAGCTACCAGGATCCCCAACGAGGTTATCAGTGAAACGAGTGTGGAAATAGTTGATGAGATGGTAATTCCCGATGTATACGAAGCGATCCTGGAGGAGGAACGCAAGGGAACACTGCTTATTTACCGCTACGGTGAGCTGACCGAAAAAATGCTGGATTGGGTCCGTCGCGTGGAAGCGGATGAAATTCGGGAGAATGACCTGCTCAATCACAACGGACCCCGCGCTGAATACATGAGAAAGCACTATCCAGAAAGCTGGGCGATCGTGGAGGCTGAGGAATCAAGACTTGTTTATCATGGGTCGGCTGTTTCCGGCTTGACGGAGCTGCAGCCCCTGTCTAAACTGCATGCTTCAGAGCAAAGCGTTGTTTACCTGTCTTCTTCGATCCCGTATATCCTGCTGTATATCTGGGACGCGGAAAAAACAGCCTCGTCCCGCAAGTGGGTCACAGCGTGGCTGGAGAACGGTGTTGCTCACTATGAAGAGCAGTTTCCCGGTCAGTTGATGGCGTTTTATGAGGGCGTTCAGGGATATGTCTACAGTGCTTTGCCCGGTGAGGGGATGCAATCTGTCCAAAACCGTGAGGGGATGTTCTTCAGTACCGAGCCTGTGGGTGTGTACCGCTCAACAGAGATCACGGATGTGTACCGGGAACTTTTGCGGTACGAGCGTGAGGGAAGCTTCCAGCTCCACAGGTTTGAGGATGCCACGCCGGAGAAGCAGGCGGAGCTTACCGGACGCATTGCGGCGTATATTAAGGAGAGCGGTCTGCTCACTCAGGACAGCGAGCATGCACATTTTATGGAAAGATATTTCACGGCTGCGTGGACGGCTGCGCTGGAGGATGCTGAATGAAGTATATGACGTTCAATTCGTCCTGCTCATACACAGGTGTTGCCAATATGCTGGCGCAATACGGCGTTGACACCGATGACCGCACCATTGCGCGGGAGATGAAGCTTCCACTTTTGTTTTATAAAGAGGATGGGGCATATCTCGCAGGTCCGATGCTCCAATCCGCTGAGTGGTTTGACCTGTATCTGAATTCTATCGGGTACAGAATCGTTGAGCGGTGGTCGGAGCGGGAGGACGTTCCCGAGATTTTGGAGCGGGCGAAGACCGTGATGCTTGGCCTTCGGCTTTCTTCCAAGGGAAAGCACGCTGTGGTATATCGGGGCATGGACGATGATAGATTTGTGTTTCTTAATAACAAATGGAAGCACACAGATGAGCCGGAGCGGCTTGCTTTTACGAGAGCGGAGCTGCTGGAACGTTTGGACGAGCGATGCGTGATGGCAGAGCTGCAGCCTGCGGAAATCAGGAAAGCGGATTTCGAACCATTATTCAAGCAGTCTGTTCGAATCCTGGAAGAATTGAAACAGGATCTGCGGGATTTCTGCGGCAGACAGCATACACAGCAGGAGATCAGAGCGCAAATGGACCCGCTGTTTCGTGCCATTTTACTGGATGCCGTCACGATGCTGGAATTATCGGAAAAGAATGACCTTGCGGACAAGCTTCGCGGTGTACAGCGAGCGTTTTTGGCAGCCATGCGGAAAGAGGGCGGGGTAACGTTGACTGACGAAATCTCTCTGGAAACGCTTCTGGAAGCAATCGATGAATATGCCGCCTGGATCGGGGAGAATATTGACTGAATGAAGCGCAAAACCTGTCATCTTCGTTGATTAGAGGATGACAGGTTTTTTGCGGAACCAAACGGAAAGCGGAATGCCGCGGCATAGGGACAGTCCTCCGGCACATAATTTGTGAGCAAAAGGAGGGCGGTATTATGCTGTCAACAGTCATGCTGCTTTTGAAAAGCAGCCTTGTTTTTTCGCTGCATCTGGCGGGAAACAGCGGTTCATTCCCGAGACCGCTGAGTGCGGAGGAGGAACAGGAATACTTAGGACGCTTTGCGGAGGGGGATATTGAGGCACGCAATAAGCTGGTGGAGCACAATATGCGCCTTGTGGCACATATCATCAATAAGGGCTACCCATCAAGGAAAGTTTTTCTGGGAAATAGCAAAACGCACGACAGTCTTCGGGAAGCGAACGGTCATCTGGTCGGCAAAATGGAAAGCTTGAAAACATAACCATCCTCAAAAAGGAATTGCCACGCCGACATATTTTGCATGGGTTTGGTTCAATCTATCTTTCAGGACGAGAGAAGGAAGTGGAACGATTGCAAAACCATTTATGCCATGAGACAAGCCCTTATTTGCTTCAGCACGTGGACAATCCGGTGGACTGGTATCCATGGAGCGAAGAGGCATTCCGAAAGGCGCGGGAAGAGGACAAGCCGGTCTTCCTCAGCATTGGTTACAGCACCTGTCACTGGTGCCATGTGATGGCGCACGAGAGCTTTGAAGATGAGGAGATCGCAGAGATACTGAACCGTCACTTTGTTTCCATCAAGGTGGACAAGGAGGAACGGCCGGACGTGGACAGCATCTACATGGCGGTCTGTCAGGCCTTTACCGGAAGCGGCGGCTGGCCCACCAGTATCTTTATGACGGCGGATCAGAAGCCCTTCTTTGCCGGAACGTATTTCCCGAAGCGCACCAAGGGGCGCATGGTCGGTTTGCGGGACCTTCTGAATCTGATCCACGAGAAATGGAGCAATGACCGTGCGCTTCTGCTGGATCAGGCGGAGCAAATTGTCGCCCATTTGCAAAGTGACGACGAGACAGGGGACAGACCTTCAAAATCTGTGGAATGGGACGAGCTGATCCGCTCTGCGGTTGCCCTTTATCGGCGCATCTATGACCGGAAGTACGGCGGATTTGGACAGGCACCGAAATTTCCAACCTCCCACAATCTTTTGTTCCTGCTGACCTGCTACGAACGGCGGGGTGATAAGTCCTGTCTGGAGATGGCGGAGCACACGCTGATTCAGATGTACCGCGGCGGTCTGTTTGACCACATCGGCTTTGGCTTCTGCCGCTACTCTACGGATGAGCGGTTTCTGGTACCCCACTTTGAGAAAATGCTGTACGACAATGCCCTTTTGATCCTCGCCTACTGCAAAGCATACGAAGCGACTGGAAAGCCCCTCTATCTGGAGGTGGCGGAGAAAACCGGAGCCTATGTTTTGCGGGAGATGACCCACCCGGATGGCGGGTTTTACAGCGCACAGGATGCCGACAGCGATGGGGAGGAGGGAAAATATTACCTCTTTGTCCCAGAGGAACTCAATAGGGTGTTGAGTCAGCAGGAGGGCGAAGAATTCTGCCGTCGGTTCGATATTACGGAGGGCGGGAACTTTGAGGGGAAGAACATCCCGAACCTGCTGAAAAGCGATTATGAGGATAGCTATGATGACAAGGTGCTGGAGCGCATCCGGCAGTACCGCAGGGAGCGTGAGTTCCTCCATCTGGATGACAAAATTCTGACGGCGTGGAATGGACTGATGATCGCGGCTATGTGCCGGTTGTTTCAAAACAGCGGAAAGGAAATTTATCGGGATGCCGCCAAGCGGGCAGATGAGTTTATACAGAAGAATCTGTGTGACGAGAATGGTCTGCATGTCAGCTACCGGGACAGCAAGCGGGGCGTAAAGGGATTTCTGGATGACTACGCCGCCTATATTTTTGCTCAGCTTGCCCTGTATGGCGCAACGATGGACGAGGAGTACCGAAAGCGTGCGGAGCAGCTCTGCGGTGAGGTGCGGGACAAGTTCTGGGATCAGGAAAATGGTGGTTTCTATCTCTACGGCGCAGAGAATGAGTCCCTGATTCTCCGACCAAAAGAGGACTACGACGGAGCCATCCCCAGCGGAAACTCTCTGATGGCGTGGAATCTGGTGCGATTGTGTCAGCTTACAGGAGAGGAGTCGTATCAGCGGCAGGCTGAGGAGCAGTTGAATTTCCTCGGAGCGAAGGCAAGCCGGTATCCTGTTGGGCATGGTATGTTTCTGCTGGCTCTTTTGGAGCATGAAGAGTCTACTGCGAAGGTAACGGTGGTGCTTGGGGAACAGGAAGATGCTGACGTGCTTCCTGTCAAGCTCCCGCCGGATGCAGCCGTAACCCTCCTGCGGAGACCGACCGGGGAATACCCGCTGAAAGACGGGAAAACAACCTTCTATGTCTGTAAAGACCATAGCTGTCTGCCGCCGGTCAATGACTTGAGCGAGCTTATGAGAAAAGAGTAAGAGGTGATTGAGAATGGCAAAGAAAGGAATGGCACGACCCGACTGGACGCACACCCAGCCCCGTAACGATGTTTCACCTGTCCCGGTTATTCAAGGCAGGGCCAAGAGCGGAAAAAAGAAAGCAAACCACATTATCAGTGGGACAAGCGGGGCTGAGCAGAAAGTGTACCATACGGAGAAGCCTATCTCCAAAGCGTATCCGGTTCTGGATACCGATCTGGCCCGGGATAATCTGGAGAACGATATCCCTGCTGCAGATTTGAACGACATTTAAGAGAATCACCTCCCATCAGCCTTTTGCGTAAGCTGATGGGAGGTGATTTTTATGTATCGTTGTCCCGATGCAATCGCTTTTTTGGTTAGGCTGTGCCGGAAATCAGTTCTTCAAGCTCGTTCCAATGCGAAATCGTCAGCACATCCTCTCTGCTGTCAGGAGTCTGAATCGCGCCAATATACCAGACCGGGAACAGATTGGCATTTCTTGCACCAATGACATCGCAGTTGTAGTTGTCTCCAACATACCAGACATCTTCGGGTTGTAAACCGGCCTTCTCCAGTGCCAGTTCAAAGATCCGCTTGTTGGGCTTGCGGAACATATACTCGCTGGTGGCAATAATAAATTCAAAGTTGTGATTTGGCAGCAGCGTATTGATCCGTTCCTCAACCGCGGCGGCGCAGTATGCGATGTTGCTGATCACGCCGGTTCGGATATTCTGCGTTTTCAGAAAGGCAAGAAAGTCTTCGATTCCATCTGTTGGTACGGCGGGAGCTGCGGCATTCCAAAAGATGCGGTCGTATTCCAACGGAGAAAGATTGATCTGAATTCCCATGGATTCATAGAGATAGGAACCGAACATGGAAGTAGGAACTTCCACCTGATAAAGATGCTGCCGTCCGGGTCTGTATCGCCCGAGTTCTTCGTTGATCTGGTCAGCGGCAGCCTGTACCTCCTGTGCGGTACGCCCGTATTTGTTTTTTGTGGCGTACTGCATTACGGCTTCGGTGCCCTTTACGCCATCAAACTTGCGCTCATTTCCCAAGGTCTGACCGTAGTCAAACAGAATCATTTTAGGCTTTCTCATTTCACACTCTCTAAATTCTCTGAATTGTTTTTTTGTAAAGCATATTCGTTCTGTGTTGCAACAAATATGAACGCAAACTCGGTTTCATACTGCTCGATCAAACTAAGTCCAGCTGATTTGATGTGCTCTGCCATTGTGTCCGGTGTGTCGGGGTATATCGCAATTCTGTTGATCCCGATATCAATGCAGTCGCTGGAATTTTTATCAATGGACACTATCAAACGTCCATCTGCATTCAATAGTTTTGCAATTTTGCAGAGTGCGTTCTGTTTGTAGAAGATATGCATGAAGGTCAGAGAGGAATAGATCACATCAAACTTCTCCGCGAAATCATAGGACAGAAAATCCCCGCGGATCAGGTTCACATTGTTGAAGGAAGCAAGGTTTTCTCGTCCGCGTTCAATGGTCTTAGGCGACAGGTCGATACCGCAGAAGCTTCCGCAGAGCGGAGCAACACGAATGGCGAGCCGTCCGGTGCCAACACCGATTTCAAGAACGGATTTTTCTGCATTCAGCTCCATCCTTTTGATAAAATCGTCGCCGTCCCACTTGTTCATATACTCCCGCAAAGGCTCGGGATCATGCACAGGGTCATTGTTCTCGTCGATCAGCAGATCATAGTGGTGGATGATGGCAGACCGGTTGATAGCTTGCATACGATCCTCAATCAGTCTCACATCCCGCAGATCCGTCTCTCTGCCAAGGGTTTTCTTCATGGTGAGCAGGCCGTCCAGTGAGATAACCGGAACATCCTCCACCAGTTCCACCCGGTCATAGAGCCATTCCTCGAAAATCTCGATGTCCTCAGCGTACACGAACTTTCTTGTGCCATCTTTCAATATAGTTGGCATATGACCGCTGGCTTCAAGAGTATCTGCCATTTCTCTGGTGCAGCCCAGGTCAATATCACCGGTTTCGGCGCGAAGTTCGTACAGCACCATTGCTCCGCCCGTGATGAGCCAGTAATTCTTTTTATCAAATTCCAGCGTTTTCAGTCGTTCCAGTAATTTCGGTCGGTTCATACGCACGCTCCTACAAATTTATACTCTATAAAGTATATCAAAAACCCACGAAAATTCAACTATTTACAAAATACATGTGAATATGTTTGGCGCAATCTATCCTTAAACCATCCGTTGATATTTTAAACCGTTTGTCAACGACGCGGTCATTGTGCCAAGCGGGACAGCTTTGTATAATAGACGCAGGATAAGCGCTTATTACTTCACATAGGGAGAATGGTTATGGATATTGCGATTGGCAGAAGAATGCGCGAACTTCGTGCATCGAAGAAGAACACACAGGAACAGCTTGCCGCGCATCTGGGAATCACGGTGCAGGCCGTTTCAAAATGGGAGCGGGAAGAGGGATACCCCGATATTTCCCTGCTACCTGCCATTGCATCGTTTTATGGTGTTTCGGTGGACAGCCTGCTTGGGGTGGACGAGATCGAGCGGCAAAAAAAGCTACGGGAATACACCGAACGAAGTAGACAACAGCGCAGTGCATCAGAACGCATCGCTGTATGGCGGGAAGCATATCAGGAGTTTCCCAACGAACCGACGGTGCTTCACAATCTGGCTTTCGCCCTTCGTGCCGAGGGAATCGATCAGCACAGTGATGAGCTTATCTATCTAGGTAAGCGGCTTTTGAAGGAGGCCACACAAAGCGGAGAATACTTTGGCGCGATCAGTCATCTGAGCCGGGCGTATATGAGTCAGGGAAACGAAGAAGAAGCGCGGCGGTATGCCGCAATGGCAGGGCGATACATCGGCACGGAGAATCAACTTCTGATACAAATTCTAGAGAGCGAGGAAGCCGCTAACATCTGCCGATGGAATATTGAAACACTGGTTGACCTTATTGCCACAAACGCAAAGGTCATGCTGCAAAAGGGGACACTCACCAACGAGGAGCGCATTCATGTCGCAGAACGTATGGTTCGGCTGTATGAGCTGATCTATGAGGACGGAAACTTCGGCACCTGCCACCGCTCTCTTTCCGATTGGTATATGCGTGCCGCCCGTGGGTATGCGGAGGACGAGAACGCGGAGGAAACGCTCCGCTGTCTTGAAAAAGCGTTCCATCATGCCAAACAGTATGACATTCTGGAAGAGGGAACCTATACCGCACTGCTCGTCAGAGGGCAGAAATATGCTCGGAGCCAGAACGCACCCGGGGTTGAAGAAATCCGGCGCAGAGGTACTGAGGATCAATGTTTTGACTTTGTTAGGAATGATTACCGATTCCAGTTGTTGAGTAAGAATTGACCCCACAAATATACGCATATCCGATTACCGAAAATATTGATTTATTACCGAATGAGTAGTATTGTTGTATCATCGAATTCGATACTACTACATTTGGAGGAAATCAATATGTTTATGGAAGAACGTCACAGAGAGATCGCGGAGACGATAAAGGAGCAGAGAAAAATCACTGTCGCAGAGATCACAAGCAAGTACGGTATCTCCGATGAATCTGCTCGTCGGGATCTGCGCCTGTTGGAGCAGAAAGGCATCTGCAAGCGAACCCACGGCGGAGCTATTGCGCCTCAGCAGGTCAGCGTGAGACCGCCTGTTGACCGAGATTATAAGACCATGCCCGTGTTTGACAACTACCGTGAAATTGCACGCGCCGGTGCGGAGATGATTCGTGAAAACGATGTGGTATATCTCACAGGCGGTTCCTTTGGGTATATCATGCTCTCATTCCTGCCCAGGGATATTCGGTATACAGTGGTGGTGAACAATGTAGATCTCGGCAAGGAACTGAGAGCCTTTGACAACATCGAAACTTACATCGCAGGCGGGAAGATGCGCCAGAGCGGTTCCATTACCGACAGCCTCGCTGCTGACTTTGTGAGCCGTCTGCATTTCGATCTCTGCTTTATTACCGGGGCTGGCTTGACGGCAGAGTTTGGCTTGTCCAACGGAACGGATGAAACCGCAACCTTCCAGCGCACCGTTATCCGCAACAGCAAGAATCGCTGCCTGCTGATGCCCAGCGGAAAGGTCGGCGTGAACTCGTTTATCAAGGTTTGCGATATTGAGGAGTTCCGGTCTGTCATTACCGATTGGGACTGCGTGGAGGATCAGATCATGGCGATTGAGGACAGGGGCGTGACCGTCGTAGTCGTTGAGGAACCGAAATGAACCGGGAACTCAAGCTCCGGAATCTGATCCTTGACCGCTACACGAGTCTGCGCCAGTTTGCAAGTGATGCGGATATCCCGTACAGTACGCTAATGACGCTGCTCTCCCGTGGGGTCGGCGGCGCATCCTTTGATATCGTGATCCGTATTTGTAAGATCCTTGAGGTCGATCCGTTGGAGTTGTAAATTTACAGAGATATTCAACCACCAAGAGAACTCGACTAAAAGACCTCTCGATTGTTTTCCTCGAAGAAATTTGCTATCCTATACCTACAGTCGACTGATAATGGATTTGGAGGAAGCAAATCATGACCATGAAAATGGGTGAGAAGATCAAAAGATTACGGAAGCGGAAGGGAATCTCACAGGAGGCTCTTGCGGAGCTCCTCGGCGTTTCCTTTCAGGCGGTGAGCAAGTGGGAAACCACTTCCACCATGCCGGATATCAGTCTGGTGCCGTCTATTGCGGCGTTTTTTGATGTTTCTATTGATGAACTGTTTGATTACAATGTGCTGGAAAATGAACGGCGAGTCGAGGAAATCTGCCGCAGAGCATCGGCTCTTCGGAGCAGTGAGCCCGCCCGTGCGGAGAAAATACTGCGGGATGGCTTGAAGCAGTTTCCCGGCAATGAAACGATTCTCACAGTATTGCTCTATACACTTCTTACAATGCCTAAGCGTGAGAAAGATATCATCAGCACTTGCAACATGATTATCGAATATACGGAAAACGATGGTGTGAAATATGATGTGGTTCGCATCCTTGCGGAAACTTATGCGGCGTTGGGAAAGCAGGATGCGGCGGAAGCAGCCTTGGAGCAAATTCCAGAGTTCTATTTCTCCAAGATGGAGTGCATGGCAAAACTGCTTATTGGACAAAAAGCTCTGGATGCTGCGCAGTTTCAGATGAATCTGAGTGCCAAAACCACCGTGGAAATGTTGCTTATCATGGCTCGGGAGTGTGAGAAGCAGAAGAATACTGCGGACGAGCTTTCCTGTCGCCGCATTGCGGAAGGCATTTTGCGGGTGTATAAGCAGGAAAATGGACAGCACTATGAAGTTTCTGGTTATAAGTGGATTGAGGAGATGCAGCAAAAGGCAATGCAAGTTTACAGTACTTCCGAGTAGATATCATATTACAGACAGCGGATCGGTTTCCCCGGTCCGCTGTTACTTGTTGCTTTGATTTGATAAATATAAAAATAAATCTTGACAATCGAAATCTGATTTGATATAAATAAAATCAAATCAAGAGTCGAAGCGCTTATACGAACTTGAAAATGAATCCATTCAATCATGTTGCACAAGGAAAAATGAGGTGTTAGAATGAAACAGAAAATTGAGAACATGACGGCATATTTTGATGCCGCGATTGCCCGCTGCACCGAGCAGGAGAAAGCTCTGATTGCTGACGAGCGCAAGGACGAGGCAGTCTTTGAGAAGATCCGCGCCAATGTATACAACATCTACCGCACCATTCTCGGCGTGGCGGTCCAAAACTGCGGCGAGGATGCAGACAAGGTTCGTGATTTCCTCTTGAAGCAGATCGACCATATTCCGGCAAGCTGGCGTGCGTCACATGAAGTAGCCAGGCAGCACAACGATACCGCGAAAGTACAGATCGAGGAGATCAAGCTTGCGGTCGTGCAGGAGATCAAAGCGGAGTTTACAAAAATCTGGGAGGGAAACTGATGACAGAGACAGATGCTATCAAGCTTTTTAAGTGCCTTGCGGATAAGTCCCGCCTGCAAATTTTGAAGTCGCTGGCGATGGAGGACATGTATGTGGAGCGTCTGGCGGAGCGGCTGGGAATCACTCCGTCTACCGTGTCCTTCCATTTGAAGAAGCTGACCGAAGCGGGAGCTGTTACCTCCCACAAGAGCCAGTATTACATGATGTACTCTCTGCGCCGGGATATCTTCGATACCACTATCCTGAAGATCGTTCAGGAGGAATCTGATGAAGCGGATCTGCAAGCCAAACGGGACGCTGAGTACCGCCAGCGTGTCATTGATGCGTTCTTCGAATACGGTAAGCTCAAGTCCATTCCTACCCAGCGCAAGAAGGAACGGATCATTCTCGAGGAGATCGCAAAGGCCTTTGAACCGGGGAGAACCTACACCGAGCCGGAAGTGAACGAGATTATTGAGCGATTCCACGATGACTTTTGCACCATCCGCCGCGATATGATCGGCGAGAAGATCATGGCGAGGGATAACGGAAACTACTGGCTGATCGAAACATTATAAAATCACGCCCCGAGTGATAAATTCTCTCCAACCGTGATATTGTATGTTCCGTCATTTCTGATACAATAGCATCATACTAGAACTTAATAAAACGGGCAAACCGTTTTATATAAGTTCTGCATGAGACGGGGCAGCGCACATTCTGTGCGATGCCAGCGTGCGTAGCACGCGGAAATTCTTGATTATGCAATTTAATCAAGAATTAGTATCAGAAAGCAGCGCTGCTTCAAAGAAAAGCAGGAGGACGACATATGAAATTGCAAATTGGAGAGAAACTGAAGGAACTGCGGCACAAAAACGGTGTCACACAGGATCGGCTTGCCGAGGTGCTAGGGGTATCCAGTCAATCCGTCTCACGCTGGGAGCTTGGGATCTGTTACCCAGACCTTGAACTGTTGCCGGTTATTGCACACTATTTTGATATCACGCTGGATGATCTGGTGGGCATGAATAAGATCCGCAGCGAAGAAATGCGAATCCGCATCTTCACCGAAGCGCTCAATTTCGAGCGGCAGGAACAGTGGGACCAAGCCATCGAGGTGTTGCGAAACGCACTGAAAACCTTCCCCTCTGACGATGAACTGGAAACAGAACTTGCACTCGTCCTGTCCAAAACAGGTCAGCGGAAAGATTTGATGGAAGCGATCACGCTCTCTGAAAAGGTGCTGGACCGATGCACCAGCGAAAAGCTCAGAAGCACCGCCCGGGCAAATCTGTGCTTCCTCTACAAAGCCGCAGGGTTGACGGAAAAGGCGACTGCCATGGGCAAGACACTGCCGCACATCTGGGAGTGCCGTGAGGTGCTGATGCCCGACCTTGTGCCGGAAGAGAGCCGTGCCGAAATGGTGGAGCGGGGCTTCAATATCGCCTGCCAAGTGTTGCACGATGTTGCCGCAGGCAATGAGATCTCGTTCTCGCTGGGCTATAAACCGGAGAGCGGCGTGGATAGTCGAGAATTGATTCGGTATATTCTGGTGGGTAAATGATAGACTAACCCCATTGACGAGCCGCAACATAACCTGTCTCTGCCGGGGAGCATTGCTTCCCGGCTTTTTTACGCTCCCCAAATATGGGGGAGATTTTTCAAACTTAGGAACATTCTGTATTTGCAAGACTTGCAGGTATTATGGAGGGGAAAATAATTCTCTGTGCAGCAGGGCGGTCGGTTATCGGCCGCCCTGCTTTTCTTCTCTCGGTTTTCACACAAGGAGGTCACACACGAATGCCTATTGAAGTTAGTATTAGGAACCAGAATTCAGCGGGGAAGTACGGCGGTTATGTTCCTGCCTGCTGATACATATCTTGAAGAGAGGTGATAGCATGGCAGAGACACAGAAGATGGTTTTGAATGTACTTCTCGACATTCTGCATGAGAAGGATCTGGTAGACGATAATACCTATGACAGCGCCAATAGTTTGTTACATTCTGCAATAGACTTGCCGGAGTTCTTCTGGTATCCTGTGTGCTGCCAGGAAAAGGAGGGTGAGGATGATGAATGTACGCAAGATCCGTGAGGAGATGCGGATGGGCAGATCCATATTCGATCTGCCTCTGCGTGTTACCTTTTACGCCCGAGTCTCCACGGACAAGGATGAGCAGATCAATAGTCTGGAGAATCAGGTCCAGTACTACACGGAACTCATCCAGAGCAAATCAAACTGGACATTTGTCCCCGGTTACATAGACGAGGGCATTTCAGGAACAAGTACAAAGAAGCGGGATAGTTTCAATCGGATGATCGCGGATGCCAAGGCAGGATGCTTTGACTTCATCATCACGAAAGAAATATCCCGCTTCTCGCGTTCTACGCTGGACAGCATCAAATACACACAGGAACTCTTGGAGCATGACGTGGGTGTGCTGTTCCAGAATGACAACATCAACACGCTGGATACCGACAGCGAGTTCCGTCTGGTGGTTATGGCAGGCGTGGCGCAGGATGAGGTGCGAAAGCTGTCCGAGCGGTTGAAGTTCGGATTCCACCAGTCCATCAAGAACGGGCGTGTCCTCGGTAACGATAAGCTGTGGGGCTATGATAAAAAGGATTGCGTCCTGACCATCAACGAGGAGGAGGCTGAGATCATCCGAATCATATTCGACCTGTATGCAAACAAGAGACTGGGAGTGCGAAGGATCTCACTGGCCCTGTTTGATATGGGTTACAAAAGCAGAGAAGGCAATGAGTTCAATGTTGCGACCATCCGACACATTCTGACCAATCCGAAGTACAAGGGATGGTACTGCGGCAACAAGACGCAAAATGTGGACTACCGAACAAAAAGGAAGGTATTTCTGGACGAGAGCGAGTGGGTGATGTACCCCGACCCGACCATACCCGCTATCGTATCGGAGGAGCTCTGGGACAGAGCGAATGCCATATACAAAGAGAGGAGCAAAGAGATCATGGAGAGAACACCGGGAGCAAGCTATCACACCAAGTATGCGTACAGTTCCAAAATCTTCTGCGAGGAGCATGATGTGACCTTCCACCGACAGGTACTGAAAAGCGGCAAGGGGGAGAAGGAGATCTGGCAGTGCAAGGTATACCGTCAGAGGGGAAGAAACGCTTGCAGTGCGCCGCAGCTCCGTACCGACGAGCTGAACGAGATCATGAGCGAGATCTTCACCGAGGTTATGAAGGACAAGGATGCGATCATTGAATCGTTAATTGCTGTCCTGCAAAGCGTTCCCAAGGATGTGGATTACAGCAAGGCTCGGCGGCGCATCGAGGAGGAGCTGGAACAGGTGAATGCCAAGAAGGATCGACTGCTGGAACTGAGCATGGCAGGAGCATTGTCTGTGCCGGAGTTCAAAAAGCGTAACGACAGCTTCAATGAACTGGCGGTCCAACTGCAAGGACAGTTGGATACCATCGCCGCTGAGGAGGAGAAGAGCAGTAACTCGGTACTCCAGATCGACAGGATCAGAAAGACGCTGGAGAAGGAGCTGTCCTTTGAGGGCGAGGTCAGTTCCGCTCTGGTGGCATCCATACTGGATAAGATCGTCGTCAAGAAAGAGAGCACCAGGGAGGAAATCCACCTGGATATCTACCTGAAAATGGGGCAGATATACGAAACGGTGTACCAGCCTCAAAAAAGCTCCTCCAAAGATAACCCTTTAAGAAATACTATAACCCCTCGGTCGATCAGGATGATTTGATCTCCATCGGAACGATCGGGCTTATCAAGGGGATATCCAGCTATCGGGCGGACAAAAATGTGCGCCTTGCGACCTATGCCGCCCGGTGCATTGAAAACGAAGTGCTGATGTTTTTCCGTAGTCAGAAGAAGCTGCAGGGGGAGGTGTCCCTCTCGGATACACTGGAAACCGATAAGGAGGGCAACAGCCTGTTTCTGATGGATGTGGTTGGTGTTGACGACACCATGCTGGAGGATCTGGAGGAGCGGGAGACCCATATCCGGGTACGCAAGCTGGTGGAGGAGTGTCTGGACCCGCGGGAGGCGGATATCATTCGCCAGCGCTACGGTCTGGGCGGGAAAAAGCCGCGCACCCAGCGGGAGCTTGCCGCCGAGCTTGGTATCTCACGCTCCTATGTATCGCGCCGCTGCTAATGTAAGTTTGACAGATGGCAGGATAATGCCTATACTGTTGCTCGTGAGAAAAATCGGATAAGGAGTGCGGATATGCGCTATCAGAATATTTACAAGGCGAAGTTTATTGCCCGCCCGAACCGCTTTATCGCAAAGGTCGAGCTGGACGGACAAGAGGAGACCGTGCATGTGAAAAACACCGGACGGTGCCGGGAGCTGCTGATCCCGGGGTGCAGTGTCTATCTTGAAAAGAGCGGCAATCCCATGAGAAAGACTGCCTACGATCTCGTAGCTGTGGAAAAAGGAGATATGCTTATCAATATGGACGCGCAGGCACCCAACAAGGTTTTTGCGGAGTGGGCGGAAAGCGGAGCCTTCCGCTTAGGTTTGACGCTGCTGCGTCCGGAAACCGTCTGGGGCAGATCCCGGTTCGACTTCTACTGGGAGGCGGGAGAGGAAAAAGGCTTTGTGGAGGTAAAGGGCTGTACGCTGGAGGAGGATGGTCTCGCACTGTTTCCGGACGCGCCCACAGAGCGGGGCGTGAAGCATCTGCGGGAGCTGATCGAAGCGCAAAAAGAGGGTTATCACTGCTGTGTCTGCTTTGTGGTGCAGATGAAGGGCTGTCGTGCATTTCGTCCCAACGAAAAGATGCATCCGGAATTTGCGCTGGCGCTTCGGGAGGCAGCGGCGGCGGGCGTACATGTGCTGGCGGTGGACTGCCGCGTCACACCGGAGAGCTTGAATATGGATGAGGCGGTTCCGGTGGAGCTGTGAGCCTCAAATCCTTCGCAATCGGGGGAGATGTGCAATTCGTGCTTATTTTGATACCATTCGTGCAGAATTGCACATTTTTATTTTTGGTGTGGTATGATGCGCCTTGGAGGTGGAGAGATGAAAAACATAAAAAAGCCACAGTATTCTGTTTTGCAAAATGTCATTTACGCCATAAGGCTGGCGTGGCGGCACGCAAAGGCGCTGATCATTCTGCCGATCTGTTCCGCTGTTGCGAGTATCGCAACCAATCTTGCGCAGCTTTATATTGCGCCGACGATCCTCAGTAAGGTAGAGCAGATGGTTCCGCTTGGGGAACTGTTGGGTACGATCGGCTTGTTCACCCTCGTTCTGGTGGTATGCGCGTCGCTGAAAACCTATTTCAAAGAGATCAAATACATTGGAAGTGCGCGGATGAGTCACGAGATGAACAAGGTCATTATGAACAAGGCCTGCACGACCTCGTATCCCAATGAGCTGAACACAGCGTTTCGAGCAAAGCAGACAGAGGCATACAAGGCAGTCATCGGCGGCGGACTCTTTCGTGATACCCGTCTGGAAACCGCGATCCCGCTGTCAGTGGATCTTCTTATGGCAGTGGTCGGCTTTGCGCTGTATCTCCTGATCCTGCGCGATCTGCATCCGTTCTTGATGGTGTTAACGGTCACGGTTTCGGTAGTCAGCTACTTTGTGAGCAAGTATGCCAACGACTGGGCTTATCAGCACCGCGTAGAACATCAGGGAATTGCCATGAAAAAGCACTATGTCACCGACTTCGTGATGGACAACAGCGCGGCAAAGGACATCCGCATTTTCGGAATGCGCGATTGGCTGAGTGATGTTTGGGCAAGTCTGGGCGCTGCGTGGTTTGCACTTTACCGTCGCCGCGAGGGAAAGCTCTTTGCCGCAAAGGTAGCGGATGCCGCGCTGACCTTTCTAAAAAACGGAATCGCTTACTGGTATTTGATCTCCCTTGCGTTAAACGATGGGCTGGGCGTTCCGGAGTTTCTCCTGTATTTCTCAGCCGTCAGCGGTTTTACCGGATGGGTGACAACGATTTTGAACAATGTCTCTGCACTGCATAAGACCAGCCTGCAAATCTGTGCGTATCGTGAGTACATGGACTATCCTGAGCCGTTCAACATTGTTGGCGGCAAGAGTGTGAGCAGAAAAGATTTCAGCGAATACGAACTGCGGCTGGAAAATGTGAGCTTCCGCTATGAAAAAAGCGAGGAAGATATTCTTACCAATGTGGATCTCACCATTAAGCCGAGCGAGAAGCTTGCCATCGTCGGTTTGAACGGCGCGGGTAAGACCACGCTCATTAAGCTCCTGTGCGGCTATCTCGATCCAACTGAAGGGCGAGTGCTCTTGAACGGGCAGGATATTCGTGAGTTTAACCGCCGGGATTACTACACGCTTTTCACTGCTGTGTTTCAGGACTTCTCCAGATTTGAGGCAACTATCGCGCAGAATGTCGCCCAGAGCTTTGGAGAGTTTGACCGCGCACGAGTGGATGACTGCGTGAAGCGTTCCGGGCTGTGGGAGACGATCAAGCATTATCCTAAAGGCACCGATACCATGCTGGGTAAGCTGATGGATGAAAACGGCGTAGAGCTGTCCGGTGGTCAGAACCAGCGGCTGATGCTGGCACGCGCACTTTACAAGGATGCGCCCATTCTGCTGCTGGATGAGCCGACCGCCGCGCTTGACCCTATCGCGGAGAATGATATGTACCAGCGGTATAACGAGATGACCGAGGGAAGAACTTCTGTCTATATTTCGCACAGACTGGCATCCACCCGTTTCTGTGACCGCATTCTGTTTCTGGAGAGTGGGTGCATTGCGGAGGAAGGTACGCACGAGCAGCTGATGGCGCTGGGCGGCGGATACTGCAATCTGTTCAATGTGCAGAGCCAGTATTATCAGGAAGGGGGCGCAGAGCATGAGGCGTAAGATCGACTGGAAGAAAGTGGTCGATGTTCATATCTGGGCGATCAAGCAGTGGTGGAAGATCGATCCGAAGCTGTTCTTCTCAACAGGACTCCACGCCATTGCCAGTGCCGCCTCGCCGTATGTCACGGTTTGGTTCTCTGCCCGGATCATCAATGAGCTTGCCGGAAACCGCGATGCGGATACGCTCTGGAAATGGGTGATCCTTACCGTCTGCGTCACAGCAGGGATGAAACTTCTGACGGAAGCGTTGTACCACTGGAAAGAGCTTGTCCACGCCATGGAGGGCGATCTGGAAACGAAATTCAGAGCGGATAAGCTGATGGATATGGACTTCGCCGCTGTGGAAGCTCCGGAGACGAATGAGCTGCGCCTTTCCATGCAGAAATTCGCAATGGGAAACTCGTATGGCTTCATGTATGTTCACGGCTACTATACGGAGGCCATCATCGGCGGCGCAGCATCTGTGATCAGCGCGATCGCGTTAACGGTCAGCCTGTTTACCAGTCGTGTGCCTGTTGACGCAGGCGGGTGGGTTATTCTCGACAGCGGCTGGGTGTCCGCCGGGGTGATTCTTCTTCTGCTCGCCGGGACGCTTCTTGCTCCCATGATGGCTGCAAAAAGCATTGCGTACAACGAAAAGCTCTGGCCTTACAACAACCGCTACAACCGCGCCTACAACATATTTGCCAAGCTCGGCATGGCAACAAACCGCATGGTTGATGTGCGTATGTATAACCAGCAGGACATCGCAAACGACCTTATGGAGGACAGCTTTCCTTTTCGCAAGGATTCACCGGCCTGCCGCATTGTAATGGGGAAACAGGCTCCGCTGGAAGCACTATCTACCGCCATCAGCACGCTGCTGATCGGCGTTGCCTATGTGTTTGTTTGTCTGAAGGCGTGGGCGGGAGCATTCGGCATCGGCAGTGTGACGCAGTATGTGGGCGCGGTGACAAATCTGTGCAGCGGTATTATTCATGTGTTTTATGTGATCGGTGACCTTCCGAATAACGCAAACTTCCTCTATGCTATCCGTGAGTTTATCGAGATCCCCAACGATATGTACCAAGGCAGTCTGCCTACGGAAAAGCGCTCTGACCGTGAGTACGAGGTTGAATTCAAAGATGTTTCCTTCAAGTATCCGGGCAGTGACATCTGGGCGCTTCGCCATGTGAACATGAAGTTCAAGGTAGGCTCGCGCCTTGCGGTCGTGGGCATGAACGGAAGTGGCAAGACGACCTTTATCAAGCTCCTGTGCCGCCTGTATGACCCAACAGAGGGTGAGATTTTGCTCAACGGCATCAACATCCGCAAATACAAATACGACGACTACATG
>JAZOBV010000088.1:0-16450 GCA_045596145.1 Candidatus Pelethomonas sp. | reverse complement strand
GCGGCGTCGGGCTTGCGGTGGGGGAGGAGACCATCCCCCGCCACGACGGCCCGTTGGAGACCGCCAACGCCGAAGGCGGCGGCTGCATCGTAACGATCACGCTTCCAAGAAATTAGAACAGATGTTGCAAAACAAATTCAAGTATGATATAATATAAAGAGCGAGGTAGCACTATGGCAGACAAACAGAACTGCGCGTTCCGCACGACCATTGGCGGACAGGCGCTTATTGAAGGCATTCTGATGCGCGGACCGGAGAAGCAGGCGATCGTCGTCCGCTCCCCGGAGGGGCTGGTCATCCGTGAGGAGGCGCTGAAGCTGGTGCGGGACCGTTACCCTATTCTGGGACTTCCGCTGATCCGTGGCAGCGTCACCTTTCTGGACAGCATGTTCAAGGGCGTTAAGGCGCTGATGTTCTCCGCTGACTACTTCCCGGAGGAGGACGGTGCCGGAGAGCCGTCAAAATTTGAAAAGTGGCTCAATGAAAAGCTGGGCAATGAGAAGATGGAAAAGCTGATCATCGCCGTGGCTGTGGTGCTGTCAGTACTGTTTACCATCGGCATGTTCATGCTTCTGCCCACCACCATCGCCGGACTGGTGGAACATTTTACAAAGAGCGTTCTGGTGCGAAATCTGGTGGACGCGGTACTGCGAATCGCCATTTTTATGACCTATCTCGCCCTCGTTTCCCGCATGAAGGACATCCGCCGCGTTTTCTCCTACCACGGAGCGGAGCATAAATCCATCCACTGCTATGAGGCGGGACTGGAGCTGACGGTGGAAAACGTCCGCAGGCAGTCCAAGCATCATCCCCGCTGCGGCACCAGCTTTCTGATGGTGGTCATCATCGTTTCCATCCTGACCAACACCGCTGTGTTCGCGCTTTTCCCTGTGCCGAATCTTTTGGTGCGTATTCTGGTGCAGCTCCTTCTGCTGCCTCTGGTGGTGGGCATTGCCTATGAATTTAACCACTACGTGGGCGGTCACGATAATCCGGTGACGGCGTTCCTTGCCAAGCCCGGTATGTGGATGCAGAATTTCACGACCTACGAGCCGGATGACTCCATGATCGAAGTGGCGATCGAAGCGCTGAAGCGTGTCATTCCGGAGGAAAAGGGAAAGGATCAGTGGTAAGCGCCATGGCAATTACCTATAATAATCTGTATCTTGATATCAGAAACCGCCTGCGCAAGGCGGGCTGCTCCGGCGCGAGCCTTGAGGCTCGGGAGCTGGTCTGCTGCGGCAGCGGAAAGACGAAAGAGGAGTTTTTTCGTGACGCGCCGCTGTATGTGACACCGGAAACGGAAAAAGCAATTCTCGCGCTGGTGGAGCGGCACTTGAATGGTGAGCCGGTGGCGTATCTCATCGGCGAATGGGAGTTTTACGGCCTGCCGCTGGATGTGAATGAATCGGTGCTGATCCCCCGCCCGGACACGGAGGTGCTGGCGGAGCAGGTCATCAGCTTTGTGCAGACACAGGGGGCGTGCCGCGTGCTGGATCTCTGCGCGGGCACAGGCTGTATCGGTCTCGCCATCGCCGCCAACGCGCCGGAGAGCCGGGTTCTGCTGGGTGAGATCTCCGAGCCGGCGGTGCGCATTTGCCGCCAGAATATCCGGCGAAACAACCTCACCGGACAGGTCACTGTGATGACTATGGACGCGCTGCAGCCGCCGCCCCGGGCGATTGGGGAGTTCCAGTGCATCGTCAGCAATCCTCCCTATATCTCCCGCGCCGATATCGAAACGCTGGACAGCTCCGTAAAGGATTTTGAGCCGTATCTGGCACTGTGCGGTGGGGAGGACGGCTATGATTTTTACGCCGCCATCATCCGCCACTGGAAGGACGCGCTGGTGACCGGCGGACGGCTCTATTTTGAGGTCGGCATCGGCCAGGCTGACACCGTGCTGCGCATGATGCGCTCGGAGGGCTTTGGTGAGCTGGAGATCGTTCCGGATCTCCACGGCGTTCCCCGCGTGGTGTACGGCACACGGATCGAGAGTATTGAATAAATATTTTACATAAAAGAGGAGAACGAGAATTATGGCAGAAAAAAAGACTGCTCCCGCAAAGTCCGCAGCCCCGGCAAACGATAAGAAGCAGGCGATCCAGACCGCGATGAGCCAGATTGAGAAAATGTACGGCAAGGGCTCCATCATGCGTCTGGGCGATCAGATGGATCAGCTCAACGTGGAGGCGATCTCCACCGGTTCTCTGGCGCTGGATCTGGCGCTGGGTATCGGCGGCGTTCCCCGCGGACGTATCGTTGAGATCTATGGACCGGAATCCACCGGTAAGACCACTCTGGCGCTGCATATCGTGGCACAGGCGCAGAAGGCAGGCGGCGAAGTGGCGTTCGTGGACGCTGAGCATGCCCTTGACCCCACCTATGCCCGCGCGCTGGGCGTTCGCATCGAGGATCTTCTGGTCTCCCAGCCGGATACCGGTGAGCAGGGTCTGGAGATCACCGAGGCGCTGGTGCGTTCCGGCGCGGTGGATGTTGTGGTCGTGGACTCTGTTGCCGCTCTGGTCCCCCGCAGTGAGATTGAGGGCGAAATGGGCGACAGCTTTGTGGGTCTCCACGCCCGTCTGATGAGCCAGGCGCTCAGAAAGCTTGCCGGCGCCATCAATAAGACCAACTGCATTGTTGTCTTTATCAACCAGCTTCGTGAAAAGGTCGGCGTCATGTACGGCAACCCCGAGGTCACCACCGGCGGCCGCGCGCTGAAGTTCTACGCCTCCATCCGCATTGACGTACGCCGCGTGGAAACCCTGAAGAATGGAAGCGAGGTCATCGGCAACCGCACCCGCGCCAAGGTCGTCAAGAACAAGATGGCTCCCCCCTTCCGTGAGGCTGAGTTCGATATCATGTACGGCGAGGGCATCAGCCTGCTGGGCGAGCTGATCGATCTGGGTGTGAAGCTGGATCTGGTGCAGAAGTCCGGCTCGTGGTTCTCCATGGGCGAGACCCGTCTGGGACAAGGCCGCGATGCCGCCAAGCAGTTTTTGAAGGACAATCCCGATATTGCCGATTCTCTGGAAGCTGCGATCCGCCGGGATTTCTTCAAGCTGATGAGCGCCCAGTCGCAGGTCGCAGCCCGCGCGGCAGGCCGCGCCGTGGATGTTTCAGCGGACGATTTTGACGACGAAGACGATGAGGCTTGAGTCCCTCAAGCCGTCACAGCATAAAAAAGGCAGATTTCTTCTGACGCTGGAGGACGGAACGCTCCTGCGCGTGACGGAGGATGAAATATTAAAATTTAAGCTTCGTCAAGGTCAGGAGCTTGACAGTGAGACGCTGGAAGCCCTTCAAAAAAGCGCCAATGCGTCCAACACCAAAGCGAGGGCGGCGAATATGATCGGGAGCCGCCCGCTCTCCAAAAAGGAGCTTCAAAAGCGGCTCGTGCAGAAGGGCAGCGATGCCGCCGATGCCGAAGCGGCGGTGGAATGGCTGGAGGAACTGGGCGCTGTCAATGACGAAGCTTACGCTGAGACCCTTGTGCGCCACTATTCCGCCCGTGGCTACGGCAAAGCCCGCATCCGGGAGGAGCTGCACCGCCGTGGTGTGCCCAGAGAGCATTGGGATGCTGCGCTGTCCGGACTGCCCGACAGCAGCGAAACGCTGGATGCCTTGATTCAGAAGAAGTGTAAAGGAGATCTTGCTGACCCCAAGGAGCGCAAGCGCGTGTGCGACACGCTGCTGCGCCGGGGGTTCTCATGGAGCGAGGTCAGAGCCGCTTTAGGGCGGTATACGGAACTACCGGAGGAATAACCCATGTCCTATAGCATACATTTTATCTCCCTTGGCTGCGCCAAAAACATCGTCAACTGCGAGCAGATGATGGAACTCTGCCGTGCGGCGGGATATACGCTCACGGAGCAGGCAGAGGGCGCGGATGTTGCCGTTATCAACACCTGCGGCTTCCTCTCCAGCGCCAATGAGGAAGCCATCGAGAATATTTTGCAGATGGCGCAGCTCAAGCAGGCCGGTCTTCTCAAAAAGATCCTTGTCACCGGTTGCATGACCCAGCGCTACGGCAGCGAGGTCACCGACGAGCTGCCGGAGGTGGACGGCATTCTCGGCACCGGTAGCTACAAGGATATCGTTTCCGCCATCGAAGACGTTATGGCGGATAAAAACGCCAGCTATTTTGCAGACATCAACGCCGACTGCGATGAATTTGGGCGCGTTCTGACCACGCCGCCCCACTACGCCTATCTGCGCATCGCCGAGGGCTGCGACAACTGGTGCGCCTTCTGCATTATCCCCAAGCTGCGCGGTAAGTACCGCTCCCGTTCTATGGAGAATGTTCTCGCTGAAGCAAGAGAGCTTGCCGCCCGGGGCGTGCAGGAGCTGATCGTCATTGCGCAGGATATTACCCGCTATGGAACCGACTGGGACGGTCAGCATCATCTTGCCGATCTTCTTGAGGAGCTGTGCAAGATGGATTTCCACTGGATCAGATTGCACTATCTCTATCCCGACCAGATGGACGACCATCTGATCGACGTGATCGCCCGGGAGGAGAAGATTCTCAAGTATCTGGACATTCCGCTTCAGCACTGCAACGATAACATCCTGCGCCGCATGAACCGTAAAGGCGATAAGGCTTACATCGAAGCCCTGCTGGACAAGCTGCGCGAGCGTATCCCCGGTCTGGTGCTGCGCACCAGCATCATCACGGGACTTCCCGGCGAGGGTGAGGAGGAGTTTGAGGAGCTGAGCCAGTTCCTGTGGGATCAGCGCCTGCTCCGCGCGGGCGTGTTTCCCTATTCCCCCGAGGAGGGAACGCCTGCGGCGAAGATGGAGCGGGTGGACAGCGAGGAGGCGGCACGCCGCGCCGAGCTGGTGGTGGATATCCAGTCCCGCATCATGGACGAGTGGAATGAGGAGATGCTGGGCGAGGTACTTGAGGTCCTCTGCGAGGGCTTTGATGGACAGTCCATGAGCTTTGTGGGCCGCTCCTACGCCGAAAGCCCCGATATTGATGGACGCATCTACTTTACTGCTGACAGCGAGGTACAGACCGGAACCTTTGCGCAGGTGCGTATTACCGGAACAATGGACGGTGAGCTGACCGGAGAATTGGTCGAAGCATAAAACAACCTGTAAATCCACGGAGAAATAAAACGAATAGTAATTTATAATGGAGGAGAACTGCCATGAATCTTCCCAACAAGCTGACCCTGCTGCGGATCATCCTGATCCTGCCGTTTCTGGCTGTGCTGTATGCCGGTGTTCCGTTTGCGTCCTACATTGCGCTGGCGATCTTTATTATCGCAAGCCTGACCGACCTGCTGGACGGTAAGATCGCCCGCAAGTATAACCTCATCACCGACTTCGGCAAGTTTGCCGATCCTCTGGCGGACAAGATGCTGGTCACCGCCGCCATGGTGTGGTTCGTGGAGTGCGGTCAGATGCCCGGCTGGGCGCTGTTCATCGTGCTGCTGCGCGAGTTTGCCGTCAGCGGTCTGCGCATGGTGGCAAGCGATAAGGGACGCGTCATCGCTGCCGGCTGGTCCGGAAAGGTCAAGACCGCTTCCACGATGGTGTGCGTCGTTCTCATGTTCCTGCCCATCGGGGCTGTGCTCAATGCTGTATGCGTGGGCATTATTGTAGTCACCACTATCTACTCCGGTGTGGAGTATTTTCTGAAGAATAAGGATTGCCTGAGCGATATGTAAGCAACAAAGACCCGGCGTGTGCCGGGTCTTTTGCTTTGTCGAAATGCCGAAATATAAAAAATATAGTCCTTTAGAGAAATCTATAGTTGAAAGCTGGCGTTTTTCTTGGCATAATATAAATGGTTGAATGTGGGGTCGTTTCCCAGACGACCTGTTGATCCCTGCATAATTTAAGAAAGTGAGGAACGATACAGTGTCCCACCAGCTTGTTATTATTCTGGATTTTGGCGGTCAGTATAATCAGTTGATCGCCCGCCGTGTGCGTGAGTGCGGCGTATACTGCGAGGTCAAGTCCTGGACCACCCCTCTGGAGGAGCTTCGCAAGATGAACCCCATCGGTTTCATCTTCACCGGCGGTCCCAATTCCGTTTACCTGGAGGACTCCCCCAAGGTCGATCCCGCGCTGTTTGAGATGGGCGTTCCCGTCTTCGGCATCTGCTACGGCTGCCAGCTCATGGCACACACTTTGGGTGGCCGCGTCACTGCCGCGCAGGACGACAGCGCCCGTGAGTACGGCAAGACCGAGACCTTCTACAATACCGACTGCAAGATCTTCAAGGGTCTGCCCGAGAGCGCCATCTCCTGGATGAGCCACGGCGACTACATGGAGAAGGTTCCCGAGGGCTTCGCTCTGGTAGCGCACTCCAAGGCCTGCCCCAATGTCGCCATTGCTGACGAGAAGCGCGGCTTCTACGGTGTGCAGTATCACCCTGAGGTCAATCACACCGAGTTTGGCTCCCGGATGATTCGCAACTTTCTCTTTGAGGTCTGCGGTGCCAGGGGCGACTGGTCCATGGGTGAGTACAAGCAGACTGCCATCAACGAAATTCGCGCCAAGGTGGGCGGCGGCAAGGTACTGCTGGCACTCTCCGGCGGCGTGGACAGCTCCGTCTGCGCGGCTCTGCTGGCAGAGGCTGTGGGAGAGCAGCTCACTTGCGTGTTCGTTGACCACGGTCTGATGCGCAAGAACGAGGGCGATGAAGTCGAGGCAGCCTTCGGCAAATGGGCGATGAATTTCGTCCGCGTTGATGCTGAGGATCGTTTTCTCGGCAAGCTCGCGGGGATCAGTGATCCCGAGCGCAAGCGCAAGATCATCGGCGAGGAGTTTATCCGCGTCTTCGAGGAAGAGGCAAAGAAGATCGGCGCGGTGGATTTCCTTGCTCAGGGGACCATTTATGCCGATGTGATCGAGTCCGGCAGCGGCAACGCAGCCGTCATCAAGAGTCATCACAACGTCGGCGGTCTGCCCGACTATGTGGACTTCAAGGAGATCATTGAGCCGCTGCGTATGCTTCTCAAGGACGAGGTGCGCCAGCTCGGCCGCGAGCTGGGTCTGCCCGAGTATCTGGTTTCCCGTCAGCCGTTCCCCGGTCCCGGTCTTGCTATCCGCGTGATCGGTGATCTGACCAAGGAGAAGCTGGACACTCTGCGCGATGCCGACTGGATCTTCCGCGAGGAGATCGCCAACGCTGGTTTGGATACCCAAATCAATCAGTATTTCGCGGTTCTGACCAACACCCGCTCCGTGGGTGTCATGGGTGACGGTCGTACTTATGACTATACTCTTGCTCTGCGCGGTGTCACCACCACCGACTTTATGACCGCCGACTGGGCGCGTATCCCCTACGAGGTGCTGGATAAGGTCAGCGTGCGTATTGTCAACGAGGTCCCCGGTATCAACCGCATCGTTTACGATATCACCTCAAAGCCCCCGGCAACCATCGAGTGGGAATAATTTTTTCGTGCTACAACCCTTTGAAAATCAAGGGTTTCAGCGATGTTTTGCTTCTGCTGACAACACTTTGACAACACTTTTGTTGGAGTGATGCTCAAATGACGCAACTGTTTTAGAAAAGCTTCTACTAAAGTTGCTATCAAATGCAAAGGGACTGTTGCAAAATGAAAGTTTTGCAGCAGTCCCTTTTCTGTTTATTCAAACTCTTTGTGGTAAAACTCTTGCTGTGCTATAAGAATATCTATCATATCGCTTATTGCTTTAATTGTATTAGGTGTAGCTTTTTCCAGTTGGTCTTTAATTCTTGCGTCAATGATAATCTCTGGGAGTGCATAGTTAGATTCCAGAATCAGATAATCAATCGTAGTATTATAAAGCACGGAGACTTTAACCAGAAACTCTAAACTGGGTTTGACTGCCGCTCGTTCAATCTGGCTTATATAGCCATCAGTGCAACCGACAATCTCCGCTAACTGAGCTTGGGTATAACCCTTTGCTTCTCTCTGCTGTTTTAGACGCTGTCCGATGCGCTCGTAGTCGATGGTTCCATTCATAGCAGCACCCCCCTCTCTATTTGAAAGGATATGCAAAAACAAGGGATTTTACGAGATATGAAAACTAGATATTGAGGTATTCATAAGAACATTGTAAAATAATTACTAGATAATCTAGTGTCCCTAAGATTATGCGTTCTATAGATATAGATTGTCAATATTTATTTGAACTGCTATAATAAGGGACAGACCACGAATTATGGCGAATTATGGAGGAAACAATATGAGAAAGTCTATTTTGTCCTTTGCGCTTGTTATCGCACTGTGCCTGTCCATGAGTGCTCCTGTCTTCGCGGCAGCAGATATGGACACAGCCACGAAGATGGCTGACAACCTTTACGCAGCGGGCTTGTTTAATGGCACTGGAACGGATGCAAACGGCAAACCCATCTATAATCTGGAAGGCACCGCAACCAGAGCGCAGGCTATCACGATGCTGGTGCGTGTCCTTGGAAAGACACAGGAAGCTGAGAAGGGTAACTGGAACACCCCCTTTACCGATGTTCCTAACTGGGCAAAGCCTTACGTTGGTTATGCGTATGCAAACAAGTTGACTACTGGTACTGGTGCAACCACCTTTGGTTCTGATACCTTAATTACCCCTAACCAGTATCTTACATTCCTGCTTACTGCTCTTGGTTATGATAAAACTGTTGATTTTAAGTGGGACAACCCTTATAAACTGGCTGCTAAGCTTGGTCTTATCAAGGATAATGAATGGGAGAATAGCGACACATTTAAGCGTAGTGATATGGTAGCAACAAGCTATAACGCTCTGCTTGCTTATTCCAAGAGCAGCACTAAAACTCTGGCTGACAAACTGGGTGTAGGTCAGTATATCGTTCCCATCGAGGAAAAAGAGAGTATAAGTTCTGGCTGGAACGGCGTTGGTGTTAATGCTAACAAGCAGTTTGACCCTGAGAATCCTCTGGCTGGTATGCCTAATACTCAGGCAGTCGTTGACAAGTACGACCTTGGTTATGGTGCAGACCTCGTTTCTCTCGCTGTAAACTTTGTTGGTCTCCGCAATAACATGGGTGCAGACACTATGGTACTGGAAGGTTTCAGTTATAGCTCTGTTGACCAGGATAGATACGAAACCTGTATTGCTCTTCTGAAGGACATTTTGGATACCGAGAGTGCTAATGCTTTCATTAAGTGGATTGAAGAGCTGGATAAGCTGAACAGTAAAAATGGAGAAACCCGTCGTGCCTATGGTAGAGATTCCGCAGAATACAAGGCATCTAGGGAAGCACTTCTTGCACACGGTAATAAGCTCTGGGAAGCTAGTTCCCCCGTCGAATTTGGTAACGTTCTTGTTTCCTATAAGGAAGACGGTAATGTCATGAGCTTCGTAATCACAAATAAGTAATAACACAACTAATTTGTTTCACCACAGCGTAGCAGTATTAGATACTGCAACTCATAGCACTAACATTGTAAACTGCGACACTGAGAAGTGTCTTAAGTACAATAAATGACTTCAACGCAAAAACACCTTAAGGCTAGGGCTTGAGTTGTCAGGATGTGTTATTTGAGAGATATAGTATGATTTCTTTATTTAATAAGTTGACCCCATCAGCATTAAGCTGATGGGGTCTTTTGCGTTTACACATATATCTCTGCGAGCTTGTTCCTGCTTGCAAGGCAGGCACACCCCCAAGCCCTGATGGTGATGCGATTACTGCTAAGTAATCATATGCTGTATAATATGTGCGACGGATAAAACTATTCTCAAATATTGCTTACCATATTTCGGGGGCAAAATAAATAAAAACCTCATTTTTTGCCGATGCAACTTAAAGTTGCGCATAAATTTTGCTTGTGCAACTTTAAGTTGGTAGACAAAATGCCAGAAATAAGCTATTCTGACATTAAAAAAACGGTTCCAAATTTTAGGAGGATAGTTCCATGAATCAACAGACTGTTTCCATTGAAAAAGGCACATTTAAATCTCCGTTGGTCCCCATCACCGCAGTTATGTTTGCCGCGGCTGCGGTGTTCAGTGCGCTGGCGGTGGGAACGCTGTTCCATCCCGCATCGATCCCTGCCATCATCAGCGATATGGAGCTGGGACAAATCTACGATCCAAATGCCCAGCGGACGTGGCTGGTGATCTACATCGCGGTGATGGTGGTGAACTGTCTTGGTGCGCTGGTGCTTGCTGCCGGTCTTTTTCTGGTGCTTATGGGACGGCATTATGTGGGAACAGACCTGCTGTACAAAACCGCGAAGTGGACACTGAAGGGTGTCAACATCTCCGGCGCGGCGGCGCTGGTCTATTTCATCTTCAGAGCGGTCAGATACATCGTCCTGTGCTGTCAGGTGAACGGAGGTACTCTGCCTCTGTTTTCCATGGTGCTTATGGAAGGGCTGATGGGGACGCAGGCATGGATTTTGTTTATTAAACTGCGCCAGTTCCTTGAATGCGCTATGGATGCTGCCGCCAGCGTGGGCTACACGCTTACCACCGATAAGCTGAACGCGCCCACGATCCCTGCTTTTTCCGCCACGGGATTTCTTGTTCTCGCTCTTTTTAACATAGGTATTGCTCTGGACAGGTTTTTCACTTTTGTTCATATCCAGAAAAATCTCAGCGTTACCTATGAATTTCCCATAGCAACAGAGCCTGTGCAGATCCTCTCCGGAACAGCATTCGCCTTCGCTGCGGCGGGCTGCCTGCTGATGTTTTTCTATCTGCGAGGCTACAAGAACAAGAGTGAACGGCTTTTGCTTCGCTCGCTCAAGAATGCCCTCTTGTAACAAAAAGTCTTATCAATAAAGCAAACGCTGCCCCGCATTGGCTGTTTCAAGTCGATGCGGGGTGCTTTTGTGCATGACATAACAAATTATACCGTTCGTAAACAGTTTTTTGCAAAATTCTTCCAATTTGTTCTTTAAATGGCAAAAGATATTTGGTATAATGACTCTAAGTGGTTCGGGGAGAGGGGACACGAGAAAGCTCATGTACCCTCTGCGCTGAACAGAAAAAAGTACATTTAGGTTGAGGTAGTTGCTATGAAAAAGAAAACAAATCAAAGCAAGATGGTCAAGCGGCTCAGTACCATCAGTATTGTCATGGTCATTCTGTACTGCCTTGGCACAGTGCTGACAAATCTTGCCAGCGATTCGCTCACCAATGCTTATGATGAGCTGTACTATCTGACTCTTTATGCTGATCAATTCGGTGATGCTTCCAGCTATCTGACAGAAGAAGTGCGCGCTTACGCCGCCAGCGGTGATAAGACCCACTACGACAATTACTGGCACGAGGTCAATGTTGCCAAAAACCGCGAAAAGAACCTTGCCCTTGCCAAGGAGAATGATCTGAAGGACAATGAAGCGAAGCTCTTTGAGGAAATCGGTCAGATCTCCGATAATCTGATCCCTCTGGAGGAAAAGGCTATGGAGCTGACCGCCGCCGGCAAGCGTGACGAAGCTGTGGCGATCCTCTTCAGCGATGAGTATGTTTCCGGTGTCAACTCCATCTTTGCCAAGATCGGCGAGATCAATGAATCCATTCAGGCCCGTGAATGGAAACAGATCAAGGGGCAGAGTGTTTTTGAGGACATTTTGTCTACCCTAAGCGCGATCTACGCCGCGGTCATGCTGACCTGCCTTATCGCTCTCGTTATCTACACCAGGCGCAGCGTCATGCAGCCTATTGTCAAGATCACAAACGCCATGCAGCAGCTTTCGGAAGGCGATTTGAACGCGGAAATCGATATGGAGGCCGATACGACGGAGATCGGCCGCACAGTGGGCGCCATTCAGAAGCTGAAGGGCTTCCAGAAGGAGATCATCAGCGACATGAAGTATCTGCTGGGCGAGCTGGCAGAAGGCAACTTCAATGTTTTCTCCACGGTGGGCAATGCTGCTTATCTGGGTGACTATTATGACCTGCTTGTTTCCATTCAGAGAACCCGTGATAAGCTGAGCAGCACCCTTTCCAACATCGAGGTGGCTGTTGAACAGGTCAACATGGGCAGCAGTCAGGTGGCTGATGGCTCTCAGGCCCTGGCACAGGGCACCACGGAGCAGGCAAGTGCCATTGAGCAGCTCTCTGCCACCATCGCTGAGCTTACCGAGCACGTCAATAAGAACGCCGAGCACGCGCTGGAGGGCAGCAAGATGTCTGCCGAAGCAGGTGCGGGCGTGCAGGAGAGCAACTCCTATATGATCCAGCTCATGGATGCTATGAATGAGATAAACAACACCTCCAACGAGATCAACAATATCATCAAGACCATTGACGATATCGCGTTCCAAACCAACATTCTGGCACTGAACGCTGCAGTTGAGGCTGCCCGCGCCGGTGCCGCCGGCAAGGGCTTTGCAGTTGTTGCTGATGAGGTCCGCAGCCTTGCGGCCAAGAGCGCGGAGGCTGCGAAGAACACAACCGGTCTGATTGAGAGCACCGTGCAGGCTGTCAACAACGGTATGCGCGTTGCCGGAGAAACTGCCAAGTCTCTGGACAGCGTTGTGGAGAAGGCAAACGATGTTATGGCAAAGATCACCGACATCGCCAAGATCTCCGAGGAGCAGGCAAGTGCGATCCAGCAGATCAATGTGGGCATCGATCAGATCGCGTCCGTTGTGCACAACAACTCCGCTACCGCGGAGGAATCCGCCATCGCCAGCGAGGAGCTGTCCGGTCAGGCCAATGTGGTCAAGGACATGGTCGCGCAGTTCAAGCTCAGAAGCGAGAATGGTCCTGCCCCGGCGGCAGCGGCTCCCGTTTCCACGGTGCAGGAGGATGTTCCGGAGTTTACCGCAGGTGTCGGCTTCGGCGATAAGTATTGATAAACAGCAAGAAAATCGGGACGCAAGCGTCCCGATTTTCTTACTTCCCAATATGATTGGCAATGCGCTGCATGATAAGATCCAGCGCCACCAGATTGTGCCCGCCCTCCAAAACGATGATATCCGCGAACCGCTTGGACGGCTCGATGAACTGCTCATGCATGGGCTTAACCGTCGTAAGATACTGCTCCACCACAGATTCAATGGTACGCCCGCGCTCCTGCACATCTCTCAGAATGCGCCGCAGAATACGAACATCCGCGTCGGTATCTACGAAGATCTTGATATCCATCAGCTCGCGCAGCTCGGGATTCTGGAAGATCAGAAGTCCCTCCACGATCACCACGCTGGTGGGCTTGACCTCCTGCACCTGTGCGGTGCGGTTGTGCTCTGTGTAGGAATACACCGGACACTGGATGGCAACGCCCGCCCTCAGCGCCTTGAGGTGGCGGACCATCAGATCTGTTTCAAAGGCATCGGGATGGTCGTAATTCTGGCGGCAGCGCACTTCAAAGGGCACTCCGGTCTGATCCTTATAGTAGTTATCGTGGTAGATCACGCTCACATCGTCGCCAAATTTCTTTTTAATGTGCTGCGTCAGCGTGGTCTTGCCGCTGCCGGTGCCTCCGGCAATGCCGATAAAGATCGTATTCGTCATTTTCCCGTCCTCCCGCGAATTTTTACTGCTTTTATTATAGGTTCACCGCACGGGAATTGCAAGGCAAGGGAACAAAATTTGTCTAAAGCCAGTCTAAACCTTAAAATGGCGGTTGACGAGTGCCGTCAAAATCGGTTAGTATAGTATTATCGTAAACCACTTTCGCCCAAGGAGGCTCAAATTATGGATAATCTGACCTGTAACCGGTGCGGTGAGGAATACTCCAGCACCTATCGTAGATGCCCCTTTTGTCAGGAGATCGCCGCCGAGCGTCGCGGCAGACCCATGTACCGTCACGGCAAGCGTCTGAGCAAAAAGCAGCGCATGGCAGGCGCGGGCGGCGTAATGAAGCTGGTCGCCCTCGCGGTGGTGGGCTGCATCGCGCTGGTGATCTTCTTTGGTGATGATCTGGCGCAGTTTATGGGCATCCGAACCAACCATCAGAACGATAGAAACCCGCAGCATGATATTCAGCCGCCTGTATCCGATAATTCCCAGTCCGGCGGCAATACGCCCGATACCTCCACCGATCCCGATGATCCCGTTATCCCCGACGGTGGCGAGGACCAGAGCGGAAACGAGGGTGATACCGGCGGCGAAGCTATCGTTTCCCAGCCGCTGACCCTTAGCCAGACCAACATCACGATCCCCGCAGGCGAGACCGCCCGCATCACCGCCGAAGGCGGCAGCGGCGAGATCATCTGGACCAGCTCCAATGATGAGATCGCCACGGTCAGCGGCGGCTCCGTCACCGGCGTTGCCGGCGGCACTGTGACCATCACCGCCACCTCCGGCGAGGAAAGCGTCACCTGCAACGTCACCGTCACCGGTGAGACGTGGGTCAGTCCCGTGGAGCTGTCCCTGAACTATTCAGACTTCACCCTGCGGGAGGGCGATCCCCCTGTTAAGATGAAGGTCAAGGGAACGGACAGCCCCGTTGTCTGGACCAGCAGCAATGTGAATGTTGCCACCGTTGACGCTGACGGCGTGGTCCGCCGCGTGGGTAAGGGCAACGCCACCATCACCGCCGAGGTGGATGGTCATACCCTCACCTGCATTGTCCGCGTGGCATAAGTAAGTACAAATCAGGAACGACGCGAGTTTAACCGCGTCGTTCCTTTTTTATATGCTGCACCGGGGATATTTGTCAACCCAAAGGTCAAAGCGGAATCCTTCGCTGTGTTCCACAGGCGGTCGGTCACATCACCAAAGCTATACGCCCAGTCGCCCATGTCCAGCTTGCTGCCGAGCTGCGCGCCCGCAGTGGTCACGCCTTCCTGCAAAACCTCCTGTCCGGTTTCCGTACTAGAAACTGTCCTGCTGCAAATATACAGCAGGACAGTACGCATTCTCATTGACCTATGCTTCTTAAACAGATCGAATCAATTCATTATATCACCAGTCATATCTTCCAGTTCTTGTTTGTTGTATTCAATCATCGCATCAAAAAATTCACAGAATGAGGCAAAGCGCTCTACTTCACCACCTGCAAGCCAAATCACCTGTCCATACTCCTCGCCTTCTGCCAAAACCATCACAAACAAATCCTTGTCCGTTTGAGATACTGCAATAGGAAACAGCGAACCACCCAATCTATTTAATGATTTATTGTTCACCATTTCCGTATTCAGCAGTTTCCGGGCATATTCCATACTCTCTGAATCAAAATCCTTGGTGCCGAACAAATCCACAAGTTGATAAATCGACTTCCATCCATTTGCACACTGAAGAAATTCTGTGTATTCCTCACTGAACTTTACATTCAGTTTTTTCTGAACTGATAAAATTTCCTTCATATGCACCGCAACTTCAGGATAGTGGTACTCCCATAGTTGCTCATTGTCGGCTTGAGACAACGCATTTTTAACCATGAGCATCATAATGATACGCTCTTTCCAATTATTCATTGTTCATTCTCCTTGAATATAAAATTTGACGGTTTGTAACCAATCGGATATTGATTTGATTGCCCTCCCAAACTCGTGTTTACAACAGGATCTAAGTCAAGCCAGCTATACGGCTCTGGTGTACCTGTCCACGTTGTATCTGGAACATGCCCCACATGCCCTTTATATGGTGTTCCTGCCTTTAGTGCTCGCTGTGCTTCTTTTCTGGCCGCTCTGGATGCCTGGCGTCTTAAAGCTCCCTGTGTAGAAACTCTACCCGAACTGGACAATTTCCCAGATTTTAAGGCTTCATTACACCCAGCTACATATGCTTTTATCTGGGCAATCTGTTCCTGTGTCGCATTTGGCGGTGCCTTAAACTCAACCGATCCAGATTTATCGCTGTTCCAAACACTCCAATCGTTACTTTCATCCACCTTGTCCATCTGCAGCATCACCATCGCCCCACGGGCTTCAGCTTCGCTGAGATTCATGGCTTTGAGCTGTTCAGGGGTGGGCATTTCTCCGGAAAGAAGAATCCTCTCTCCTTCTTGAACAAGCTGATCTTTCATCTGTTCATCAATATTATGCCCCGTACCAAAAGCACCTGTCAACCCCAGTCCCACTGCTATACTACCGCCTAAAACATCATCAATGATGCCGTCTCGTCTAATCGCAAAATTACCTTCTCTGCTTCCTCCAAATGTTCCTCTTCGTCCTTCTCCGAAACCATCTCCTCTTCTATTCCCACTAAAGCTCCCACTGTGTCCTTCTATAAAACCATTTCCTCTGTGATTGCCTCCAAATGTGCTATTTCTGGTATGGTTGTCATTGTTAAACCATACACTATCTTCACTTTTTTCATCCTCATAGTATCTTGTCAATGATTCAATATTTTTCTCTATTAGCTCTCTTTGGATTCTTTCCAATTCTAAATCAGTCAAAAGATCGCTTAAAGAGTCACCAAACTCCATCGTTTCCGGCGTGATCCCTTGGTTGTTCAGTTTCTGTTGGCTTTCCTGCCACGCAGGGGTGGGGTTCGACGGAAGGACTTTCGGGTTTTCGCTCACGGCAGGGGTCGGGCTAACCACCGAAGCTTCCGGTTTCTCCCTTTCTGTCGACACCTGCGCGAG
>JAZOBV010000087.1:0-8719 GCA_045596145.1 Candidatus Pelethomonas sp. | reverse complement strand
TCCAGACCGGCAACAAGGTCTGCTGGGTCAAGGTTGACGAGAACGGTGCTCTCACCGGCGGTATCTCCAAGTTCCTCACCGAGCGTCAGGACGCCTTTATCAAGGCTCTTAACCTGAAGCCCGGCAGCTTCGTGTGCATGGCAGCAGGCAAGAAGGCTGCTGCCCAGAAGACCGCAGGCGTTGTCCGCACCATGCTGGGCAAGCGCGTCGCCGGTCACTTTGACGAGGAGCAGTACGCCATGTGCTGGATCGTCAACTTCCCCATGTACGAGCAGGATGAGGAAACCGGCGACGTGGATTTCTGCCACAACCCCTTCTCCATGCCTCAGGGCGGTATGCAGACGCTGATCGATGCCGAGGGTGATTTGGAGAAGATCCTCGCCATCAACGCCGATCAGTACGATCTGGTCGTCAACGGCTACGAGACCGCCTCCGGTGCTGTCCGTAACCACAGCCCCGAGATCATGATCAAGGCGTTCTCCATGGTCGGCCGCGGCGAGGAGGAAGTTAAGAGCAAGTTCCCCGCCATGTACAACGCCTTCACCTACGGCGCGCCTCCCCACGCCGGCGCAGCCCCCGGTATCGACCGCATCATCATGCTGCTGGCAGGCGAGGAGTCCATCCGCGAGGTCATCACCTTCCCCATGAACCAGAAGGCACAGGATCTGATGATGGGCGCACCCTCCGAGGTCACACAGAAGCAGCTTGATGAGCTGCACATCGCCATCACCGCCACCGAGGAAGAAGAATAAAAATTTTCAAAGGCACGCTGCTGACCGCAGCGTGCCTTTTTCCCGGCTCGAATCCTTGCATTTTTCACTTTTACATGCTACTATATAAAAGTGCTGACCCTGATTTCACTTTTATAAAAACTAGATGATGTTCAGGAGGTTTCGTATGAAAAGACTGCGCAGTTTTCTGGTCATGGCATTGCTTGCCATTGTCCTGACCGTGTCGGCAAGTGCCGTGGATGTGTACATTGACGGCGTAAAGGTTGCGTTTGACGACAATACCGGGTACCCGTTCATCAGCGCCGAGGGCAGAACGCTGGTTCCCCTGCGGGCAACAATGGAGGCCTTTGGCGCAACCGTTCGGTGGGATGCGGAGACAAAAACCGCTCTGGTAACAAAAAATGAGACCACCGTAGCAGTCACCATCGGAGAAAACCGCATTTTCCGCAACGGAACGGAGATTCCCAACGATGCAGCGGCAGTGATCGTCAACGGCAGAACTTATCTGCCCATCCGTGCCGTGCTGGAGGCACTGGATGCCACGGTCGGCTGGGACGGCAGTGTTCTTGTCACAAGACCGGGTGCCGGAACACTGATCTACGAGATCGAAAACAGCGGAAAAAAGGTCAGCAACTACTGGGCAGCATGGGAACAGGCCATTGCACTGAAGGATGCGGGCAGTTATGCCGAGTGCATCGAAAAAATGAAGGAGCTTGCGCCCACATTTCTGGCAAAAAGTGATTACAACAGCGATGCCATGTTCTACCACCATCTTGGCTACTGCTACGATCAGTTAAATCTGAAGAATGAAGCGGCAGCCTGCTATATGCGGGAATCAGAGCTGTGGGAACTGGCGGGACTGCATCAGGAATCGCTGGATGCGGCACGACGGGCATCCTTCAGCACCAGCACCGTTCAGATGTTCATGCTGACCGGTAACGCAGATTATGCCACAAGAAAGCAATTCGGCGTCCTCTACGAGCCGGAAAACGGCGTCCAGCTTGGCGTGACCATGAAGGGCAGCAGCCCCGCCTACATAACGGAGTTTACCAAATATTCCGGGAAAGCCGCCGCGGGCTTTATTCTGTACGGTAATCTGAACGAACCTGTTTCCACCTATCGTGAGTGCTTCACAGCAGCCAAAAAGCAGGATAAGATCATTCAGTACGCATTGCAGCCGAAGGATCTCGCCGATCTGCTCTCCATTACGGAAAACGATCCGCGCATCGTAAAGCTTGCCAAAGACCTGCAGGCTACCGGCGCCAGGATCCTCATCCGCTATGCCTGTGAGATGAACGAGATCAGCTCCCGTTGGTATACCGAGGACTATGCTGCCTATATCCAAAGCTTCCGCTATGTGGCAGATATCTTCCATGAGTATGCTCCCAACTGCGCTATGGTATGGTCCCCCAATTTCTACCCGGCAGACAATATGGAGCTGTATTACCCCGGTGACGCATACGTGGATTATGTGGGAATCTCCGCCTATTACGAGTACGCGCCCGAGACAGATCCCCTGCAGCAGGGCATCGACCGAAGCCGTTTTGATGCCGTACTGGACACCATCGTCAGTCTGTACGGACATAAAAAGCCCATCATCGTTTCCGAGGGCGGAGCATCCTACTACCACACCGCCTCCGGACAGGATATTACCGACCTCGCAGCCCGTCAGCTCTATAACTTCCTGACCTACCTTCCCATTAAATACCCGCAGGTGACTGCCATGTACCTCTTTGAAACAGTGGATGCAGGCGGACGAAAGTTCGAGCTGAACAAGAACGAAACCTACCGCAAGGCGTTTGCAGATGCGGTCAGCAGTGATTTCTACCTCTCACATACAGACCAACAGGTCACGGATATCCCGTACAGTTTCGAGCTGGGCAACAACGTGCGCGTTCCCGGTGACACCGTCACGCTCTGCGCCTATTTCAAGACCTTCGCCAATGATTTTTCCTATGCGGTCTATGCGATCAATGGCACAGAGATCGGGCGCGTAAGTGATGCGCCCTACGCTCTGGAGGTGGATCTTTCCGCATATCGTGGTCAGACCATCACCATCACCGCCACGGCATACGATTCTGCGAACGCTGTATGTGCCATCAAGAGCTATACTCTTGTCGTGGAATAACATACTGCCATATTACGGTGCGCTGCAAGGTAATTTGCAGCGCACCGTTCATTCTGTTCCGACTTCGTGACTGCGGGAATTTTTTGTCGGTCACGCTCCGCAAAATCGTCAATAAAGCATAATCTTAGTAGCTTTTCCGTTTGCATAATGATATAATGAATTTAATTGATACATTTCGGTCAAACCAACCCGGCAAGCCAATACATAAGGAGGGACATTCAATGCGGGAAGTTTATCAGAAATATCTGGATAATCTTGCAAAAGCAAATGAGCTGATAAAAAAAGACCTACTGAATGCCTCGAAGGATAAAGAAGCCTTTCTTGAACAGATCCGAAACAATTCCCGACAAACCATAGCCCTGCGCAGAGAAAATGATGCCCTTCTTGACGAAATTCTCTATTCCCGCAAGGCTGCGGAGCTGACCGTCGAGGATGTTTCCGAGCTGAAGGAGCTTGCCGACCACCTGTTTATTTACCAAAATCAAACGGATGTAGGCATCTCCTACCGGATCCACCAGCTTCTTTATGAATATGCTGAGCTTACGGGAGATGCTGACCTGCGTATCCGCCAGCTCTACCATATGGGTGCAGCTCTGTTTTACATCAATCCCCTGATGACTGATCTGGGCATCAACCTGTTTGGAAAGAAAGTAAGTGAATACTTTCTGGAGGGTGCCCGCTTTCTTCCAGAGATTGAAAGCTTCTCCAACCCCGCAACACAAGGCTATATCATCCGCTGTCTGACTAATCTCTGCATCTCGGACGAGCGGTACACCTGTAAGCACCAGCCCGGTATTCCGTATGATACTCTCTCCGCCTATTATGAGTGCAAAAAATACTACGATTGGATGACGGAGTTTTATCAATCCGCTCATTACCGCGAGCTCAGACCGGATTTCAACTGGGATACCGCTATTTATAACCTGAATTATAACCTCTGCCTGTACTATCAGTTTATTCAGAAATACCATCCGCCGGAGGTGATCGAAAATCTTCTGAAGGCAGCCACCTTTATCCACAGTCATCAGGAACAGATCCCTAAATTCAAGTATTCCACCAAGCAGGTCAGTATCGAGCAGATTTATTCCACCATCCGCTGGAAAGCCGGGCATATCACCGTCACTGAACTGGCAGACACGATTTATGAAATGATCGAGCGGGCCGACCCCAATGACTTTTCCATGAATGGAATTGCCCTCAATCTGCACATGCCGCTGCATTTTGAGTATGCCTTTTCAGCAATGAATCGAACACAGCGCGCGAAATATCAGGAGAAGATGGACCTCCTCAACCGAAACACCAGCGATTATCTCCTACGGGCGCCTCATAACGAATTCAGCAAGCTGATCATTGAATTTGTGGGAGAAAGCATCCGCTACCGTGCAAAACACAATCTTCCCTTGAAGCAGCAATTCTTTGACTCCCTTCTTTTCTGCCATCCCCCGACCTATATCCACGTTCGCACCACTGCATGGCTGAGTCGAAAGCTTTTTCTGCGGCTGCTGCGTGTGAATGCCCAAGCACTGCTGAACCTGTATGATATCAATGATGTTGACGAGCTTCGGGAGCATGAAAAAGAATTCGCCGAGCGTATCTATCACTGCGCACTCTATCACGATGTCGGCAAAATTATGCTGCTGAACAATATCAGCATATACAGCCGAAAACTGCTGGACGAGGAATTCTCCGTTATTAAGCTCCATACCAATATCGGCGCGACCCTGCTGGAGAAAATGACTCCCAAAGAGCTGTCCGTTATTGCCCTCCATCATCACAGATTCTATAATGAGCGGGGCGGCTACCCGGAAACATGCCCCCCCTGCCACCCGCAGTACAAGCCCATTGTGGACATCGTATCCGTTGCTGACTCCATTGAAGCAGCAACAGACAGTATCGGACGGTGCTACAGCGCCCCTAAGGATCTCCGCGCCATCGTTGATGATATGAAGCAGCAGGCAGGTACACGATATTCACCTGATGTGATTGCCCTCTTTGATGATGAGAGCTTTTTCCATGAGATCGAACAGGAATTGGAAATCAATCGGATAGAAGCATACTACGAAGCCTACATCAATGCGGAAAAAAACCGAAAAGCCCTTCTATAATCCTCCGCAACACAGACACTTTGTGGAAATATGACCTCGGATCACTGCAAGGAGAATAGAGATGACAGAAAAGCTTTTTTATGCCGACCCCTTTTTGAAGGAATTTACCGCCACAGTGGTAAGCTGTGAGTGCGAAAAGGATGCCTTCGCCGTCATTCTGGACCGCACCGCCTTTTATCCCGAGGGCGGCGGACAGCCGGCAGACCGCGGAACCCTTGGCGCTGCCAGCGTGACCGATACCCGTGACCGGAGCGGCGAGGTGGTGCATATCTGCGACAAGCCATTGACCGTGGGCGAAACGGTGCAGGGCAGGATCGACTTTGAGCGCCGCTTCGACCTCATGCAGCAGCACAGCGGCGAGCATATCGTCAGCGGCATCATCTGCGGCAAATTTGCCTGCGATAATGTAGGCTTCCACGTGGGCAAGGATACTGTCACCATCGACTTCAACGCTGACATCACCCCCGATGAGCTTCGTGAGGTGGAGCGCCTTGCCAACCGCTACATTCAGGAGGATCATCCGATCTGCATCACCTATCCCACACCGGAGGAGCTTGCAGTCCTCCCCTACCGCAGCAAAAAGGAGCTGACGGGCGAGGTACGAATCGTCGCCTTCCCCGGCGCGGACTGCTGCGCCTGCTGCGGCACCCATGTGAAAAGCAGCGGGCAGGTGGGACTGGTGAAGCTTCTAAGTGTCGTCAAGTTCCGCGAGGGCGTGCGCATCGAGATGCTCTCGGGCAGCCGCGCCATCAACGCCTTCACCACCGTTCTGGAGCAGAATACTCTGATCTCTCAGGCGCTTTCCGCCAAGCCTCACGAAACGGCGGCGGCGGTGGAGCGTCTGCAGGCGCAGATCTATGCCCTGCAGGGTCGCGTCACGGCACTGGAGAGCGCGGATTTCGCCCGCAAGGCTGCGGAATATGCAGGAAAAGGCAATGTCCTGCTCGTGGAGAGCGATATGGGCGCGGACTCCGTCCGCAAGCTCTGCGACGCTGTGCTGGCGCAGTGCGGCGGACGCTGCGCGGTATTTGCCGGAGCGGACGGAAATTACAAGTACGCCATCGGTGAGAAGGACGGCGACCTCCGCGCCCTCGTCAAGGAGCTGAACACGGCACTGCGCGGTCGCGGCGGCGGCAAGCCGAATTTTGCTCAGGGCAGCGCAGCCTGCACAGAAAGCGATATCCGCAATTTTTTCGCGGATAAATAAGGAAGATGCTATGAAGTACTTACATCAGGCGCTGATCATCGCCGCCGTGACCTTTGCAGCGGAGCTCATCAAATTTCTGATTCCCCTCCCCATTCCGGCGAGCATTTATGGGCTTATTCTGCTGTTTACCCTGCTGAAAACCGGAATTTTGAAGCTTTCACAGGTGGAGGATGTGGGCGGTCTGCTCCTTGAGCTGATGCCCCTGCTTCTGGTGCCCACCAGCGTTTCCTTCATCAACTCTCTGGACGCTGTAAAGGCCATGCTCCTCCCTGTTCTGCTCAGCGGACTGGTGGGGACGATGCTCGTTATGCTCGTCACGGGACGAATCACCCAGTGGCGCATTGAGAAACGGGAGGGTACGAAGAAATGAACGGATTTCTGATGGAAAGCGCCTATTTCGGGCTGTTTCTGACGCTGGGACTGTTCTTTCTCGCCCGGTCAATCAATCAAAAAGCAAAGCGGGAGATCTTCAATCCCCTGCTGTTTGCCACCGTTGTGATCCTTGTGATGCTCCTCTCCCTGTCGATCCCCTATGAGGCGTATTACAGGGGCGCGCAGCATATCGACATGCTGCTCACCCCCGCCACCATCTGCCTTGCTATTCCCCTCTACAGGCAGTACACACTGCTGCGCGAAAATTTTGGTGCGGTCATTGCGGGCGTAGCGGCGGGCGTGATCGCCCACATGGCGGCTTGCGCTGTATTATTGGTGGTGTTTCAGTTGGACGCGGCACAGTTTGCCACTATTTTACCCAAGAGCATCACTACTGCCATCGGCAAGAGCCTCAGCGCGGAGATGGGCGGCTATCCCGCCATCACTATGGCGACCATCATGCTCACCGGACAGTTCGGCGCGGTTGCCGCGCCCACGCTGCTCCGCTGGTTCGGCGTGAAGCACCCACTGGCGCAGGGTCTTGCTATCGGTACCGCGTCCCATGCGGCGGGAACCTCCCGCGCGGTGGAGCTGGGCGATGCGCAGGGTGCGGCAAGCAGTCTGGCTATCGTTGTTACGGGGCTGATGACCGTTGTGGCGGCACCGCTGATGATGCTGCTGGTGGGGTAAATTGTTGCTGATCGTTCTTTGTTAGGTTTTTACCGTGCCGCTGACGCGGCAGTGATAGCATCATCTATCTGCTAGCCGGCTGGTTTAGCCTCCGGCGGGTGGCTTTCTCCTTGGCGAGAAAGTCACCAAAGCGCCACATAAGGGGATATCCCCTTATGTATCCCCTTGAACAGTCCATCCTCAGTGTGTCTATTATCGGCACTTTCTTATTGAAATGGCGAATCATTTGCCCCGCTCACCCGCTCTTGCGGCACTTTTCGGCAGTTTGTGCCTTTGTTTTGGAGTGCCTGATCAAAAAGTAAGCACCGGAAGACCACTCTACCTGCAAGGCACACCGAAGGAAATGCAGAAAGCTGCCATTTATATCAGCGTAGCGGGCGAGCGGGGCAAACGCAGCGAGTTTCCGGACGGGTGTGCCGATAATAGAAAAGAAAATGACGGACTTTTCAAGGCGGGAAGGCTGAAACCGAAGAGGTTTCAGCGGCGTTTTGGTTACTTTGCCGCCGAGGGCAAAGTAACCCGCGTCGGAACGCGGAATATCCCCTTTGTAAGATAAACAATAATTTACCGCCTTATGAAAAACCAAAGGTGTGCTGCACAATCATGCAGCACACCTTAATTTTTGTGGATATCTCCGCCAAAATCGGTCAATATTTTGTTTTTTCACGGGATCAAAACGAAATTTTGTCCACATTTGGCGTGTTTTCTGTGGAAAACTTTTGAGGATCAGAACGCCAGACGCTCCTCGATCCAGTTCTTCAGCTCAGAGATAGGAACTCTGACCTGGCTCATGCTGTCGCGCTCACGGATGGTAACGGCGTTGTCAGCCTCGATGCCCTTCTCGGGATCGCCCACGGTGTCGAAGTCCACGGTGATGCAGAAGGGAGTACCGATCTCGTCCTCACGGCGGTAACGCTTACCGATGGAGCCGGCATCGTCGAAGTCCACCATGAAGTACTTGGAAAGCTCGGCATGGATCTCCAGACCCTTGTCGCTGAGCTTCTTGGAGAGGGGCAGGACGGCGCACTTAAAGGGAGCCAGCGCGGGGTGCAGGCGTAGGACGGTGCGGACATCGTTCTTCTCCGCATCCACGACCTCCTCGTCGTAAGCGTCGCACAGGAAGGCGAGGAAGCTGCGCTCCACGCCCAGAGAGGGCTCGATAACGTAGGGGACATACTCCACCATGTCCTTGCCCTCGCCCTCGCGGTAGACCATCTTCTGACCGGAGGTGTTCTGGTGCTGGGTCAGATCGTAGTCGGTGCGGTCAGCAACGCCCCACAGCTCGCCCCAGCCGAAGGGGAACAGGAACTCGAAGTCGGTGGTAGCCTTGGAGTAGAAGCACAGCTCGTCGGCATCGTGGTCGCGCAGGCGGAGGTTCTCCTCCTTGATGCCGAGGTTCAGCAGCCAGTCACGGCAGAAGCTGCGCCAGTAGTTGAACCACTCCAGATCGGTGCCGGGCTTGCAGAAGAACTCCAGCTCCATCTGC
>JAZOBV010000086.1:0-2699 GCA_045596145.1 Candidatus Pelethomonas sp. | reverse complement strand
ATCTGCAACCGTCTCGATCCCCGCAAGGACGTTGACGGCATGACTGACGGCTCCAACGCCGGCGTTTTCATGGGCAAAGAGCTGGGCTTCGCACCCTGCACCCCCGCCGCCTGCATGGAGATCCTCGACCACTACGGCATCGACTGCACCGGCAAAAAGGCTGTCGTCATCGGCCGCTCTCTGGTCGTCGGTAAACCCGCTGCCATGATGCTGATGGGCAAGAACGCCACTGTCACCGTCTGCCACACCAAGACCAAGGACACCGCTGCCATCGCCCGCGAGGCTGACATTCTGATCAGCGCTGCCGGTGTTCTGAAGAGCCTGACCAAGGAGTTTGTCCGTCCCGGTCAGATCGTTGTCGATGTTTCCATCAACTGGGATGCCGAGAAGATCAACGCCAAGGGCGGCAAGGGCGGCATCGCCGGTGACGCTGTTTACGAGGAAGTTGAGCCCATCGTTGAGGCCATCACTCCCGTTCCCGGCGGCGTTGGCGCTGTTACCACCTCTGTGCTGATCGGCCACGTTGTTGAGGCCGCAAAGCGCACCCTCGCCTAAGAGAAAAGGAGGGATTTTATGCCCGCCAAGCTCGATCCTACCGGCAAGGTGATGCGCCGCTTCCTGCTGGTTTTAACGCTTTTCTTCTACGCGTTTGCCTTTGCGATGCCCGACCGGAGCGAAATGCTCTCCGGCCTGACAGCGATCCTTCTCTCTCCGGCGCAGGTGACGAAGGATTACTTCATCATCGGCAATCTCTCCGGTACCTTTCTGAACATGGCACTGGTGGCAACTGCCTGCCTTCTCCTTCTCTTCATCCCCGGCGTGGTCATCAAGGGCAGCACCGTGGTTGCGTTCGTTCTTGCCATGGGCTTCACCACCTGGGGCATCAACATTCTCAACATCTGGCCCTTCTTCCTGGGTGTGTTCCTCTGCACACTGCTGAAAAAGCAGAAGCTCGCCTCCTGTGTGGACGCGGCTATGTTTACCACCGGTCTGTGTCCCATCGTGAGCGAGATGCTGCTTCGCTACCCCGGCACAGAGGTCCACTTCCCCACCTGGCAGAGCGCCCTGCTGGCGCTGGGCGTAGGCATGGGCGTTGGTCTTCTGACCCCCGCTCTGATCGCCCACTCCCCCAATCTGCACAAGGGCTTCAACCTCTATTCCGCCGCAATGCCTGCGGGCTTCCTCGGTTTCTTCATCATGGCTGCGTTCTACAAGACCGCAGGCGTTACGCCTCCCGCCATCGAAGCAACGCTGGGACCTGCCCGCACCGATGTCGCCTATCCTTTCTTCGGCATTGTGTTTATCGGCTGTATTATTCTGGGCTTCTTCCTCAATAAGCTCAGCTTCCGCGGCTATCTGGACATTCTGACCGACTGCGGCCACAAGCGGGATTATACCGCTCTGTTTGGCCCGGGACTGGCAATCATGAACTTCGGCGTGTATGGTCTGTTCATCGTTGGCTACTATACGCTGATCGGCGCATCCTTCAACGGCGTTACCATCGGCATCGTCTTCTGTATGTCCTGCTTTGCCTTCGCGGGTGCGAACCCCGGCAATGTGTGGCCCATCATGGTGGGTTATGTGCTGGCTTCTCTGGTGGGTGTCAACCCCGTCAATTCGCAGGCAATCGTGATCGGTCTGTGCTACGCCAGCGGACTTGCCCCCATCGCGGGCGTGTACGGTGCTTTCTTCGGCATCGTCGCCGGTGCGGCGCACTATACGCTGGTCACCTCCGTTCCCGCGCTTCACGGCGGCTTCTGCCTGTATAACGGCGGCTTTACCTCCGTGCTGATCGCCATGATGATGGTACCCCAGCTTGAGGCGTTCTTCAAGACCACCAGCGAGCGCCGGGATCTGCGCCGTGAGAAACGGCGCGCCAAGCACGAGGCAAAGGAGCGTGCCGCACAATGACCAAGCAGGCACTTCGCGCGGTCATTGCCGCCGAGGTCAAAGCGCTGGACAGCGAATACTGCCGGACTACCGACGCAGCGATCTGCCGCGCGGTGACAGACAGCGAGCTGTATAAAAATGCCCGCACTGTTTTCTGCTATATCGGCACTGACCGGGAGATCGACACAAAGGCGCTGCTGACTGCCGCGCTTGCTGATGGAAAGCGGCTTGCTCTCCCGCTGTGTGTGGGCAAGGGCATCATGGAGGCACGGGAGATCCATTCCCTTGATGATCTGGTGAACGGGAAATATAATATTCCCGCCCCCGCTGTGAGCTGCCCTGTCATTGAGCCGGAGGAATTTGACCTTGTCATCGTTCCCTGCTCCACAGGCAACGAAAAGGGGCAGCGTCTGGGCTACGGCGGCGGCTTCTATGACCGCTACCTTGGCAGGACCCACTGTCCGAAGGTGCTGCTGTGCCGCAAACGGCTGGTCAAGGAGGATATTCCCGTGGAGGAGCATGATCTCCGCATGGATCATCTTGCCACCGAAGATGGTATTGTCGCCTGTATCAAATAAGCAAAAAGAGCGTGCCGTACAATCACGGCACGCTCTTTTATATATTTTGGGTGGTAAATTGTTGTTTACATGACATTTTAGAATTTACCGTGCTGCGAAGCAGCAGAGACAGCATCATCTAATTGATAGCTGGTGTCTGTCTCCGACGGGTGACTTTTGTGCGGACAAAAGTCACCAAAAACCGTTAAGGGGACACCCCTTAATATCCCCGTTTGGACATAAAATGAACTT
>JAZOBV010000085.1:0-10044 GCA_045596145.1 Candidatus Pelethomonas sp. | reverse complement strand
AAGCGGTCTTAGGAAGACAAATGTCTTAGCCAACTCCTTGGCTCACAGAACGACATGGCTACGATCCGACTTCCCACTGTCACCGCAAGTGCACTCAAGGGAGCGATCTTTGCCGCTAATCTGTATGAGGAGCTTGGTTTCCGCTGCATCCCCAACGCAACTGAGCAGCGTAACGACATCATCCAGGCGGTGGAGCTGGGCAGTGAAGCAGGCATGATCGCTTTCTGCAAGGGCATTCAGGCTGCCGCACCTGTGGACAGCTTCGCAAGCCCCGTTCCCGGCGATATGCCCGGCTACGACAGCAAGGTCATTATGGCTGCCGGTGCATTCGTGCAGGGCAGCAGCATTGAGCTTTCTGCCGATGGTCCCATTCGTCCTCCCTACGCCGTCTATTTCCAGGGTGGTCTGACGTGGCAGCACGCAAAGCTCGGCATCCTGATGAGCCTTCAGAAGATGGTCGACGCAGGACTGGTGAAACTCTAAAATACGCGCATCCCCTCCGATACTGTAAGAGAGGATATTTCTATGCCCAATCGTTATTTTAGGCGCAGACCCCCACCGCATTCGTTTTTTCAGAGATAAAGAAAAATAATCTGTGAAAACGAAAGGGAAAAATAAATATGTGGTTTTGGCTTGCTATAATTACCCTGCTCTGCTGGAGCGGATCTGATCTTTTTTCCAAGATCGGCTGTCGTGATCCCAAGGACAAATACAGCCATCTCAAGATGGTCATGGCTGTCGGCGTTGTCATGGGTCTGCATGCAGCATACGAGATCTTCGTTGGCGGTGTTGAGATCAATTTTGACATTCTTCTTACTTACCTGCCCGTTTCTCTGCTGTACATTGGCTCCATGACGATGGGCTATGTCGGACTCCGCTACATTGAGCTGTCCATCTCCTCCCCCATCTGCAACTCCTCCGGCGCGCTGGTGGCTGTCATGACGCTTCTGTTCATCGGAAGCGAGGGATATTCCCCCCTTGCACTGGTCGCCGTTGCTCTGGTTTGCGTTGGTGCCATCGGTCTGGGTGTCGTTGATTTCCTTGAGGATGATGAGCTGCGTGCCCAGCGCCAGGCAGCAAGCAACTATAAGTACTCCAAGAGTCTGCTTGCTATTGCCCTTCCCGTCGCATACTGCATTCTGGATGCCGCCGGAACCTTTGCGGATAACCGTGTTCTGGAAACGCTGAACGAGGACAGCGCCAATGTTGCTTATGAGCTGACCTTCCTGCTGGCAGGTATCGTTTGCTTCATCTATGTTGTGCTGATCAAAAAGCAGAAGCTCCTGCCCAAGGCAGAAGCTCCCAAGTATACCGGTGCGATTTTTGAAACTGCCGGTCAGTTTGCTTATATCTACGCCATCTCTGACACCGAGCACCTTGCCATGTCCGCCCCCATCATTTCCGCTTACTGCGCCGCTTCCGTCCTGTGGAGCCGCATTTTCCTAAAGGAAAAGCTCTCTCGGAAGCATTACGCAATGATCGGTCTGGTGGTCGTTGGTATTGTTATCATGGGTGTATTCGATCTGTAAAACCAAATTCTCAAGGGCAACGCTGCGCTGCAGCGCTGCCCTTGACTTTTCCTACCAAATCATGTACTCTATACGAAATTACAGCAAGGAGGCAGAACTATGAACAAACCCATCGACATTTCGGGCACCGTTTTAAAAACCGAGCGGATGATCCTTCGCCCCTGGCAGCTCAACGATCTGGATGATTTTTATGAATATGCAAAGGTCGATGGTGTAGGTCAAATGGCAGGTTGGCTGCCCCACGAAAACAAAGATACCAGCCTGCGCGTCTTGACGAGCTTCATTGAAGGCAAAAAGACCTTTGCGTTGGAACTGAACGGAAAAGTCATTGGATCGCTGGGCGTTGAGAAGTATAAAGAGACAAACGCACCGGAGTACGATGCATTACAGTGCCGTGAGATCGGCTATGTCCTCTCAAAGGAATATTGGGGACAGGGACTCATGCCGGAGGCTGTGCGGGAGGTCATTCGTTATCTGTTTGAAGAGGAACATCTGGATGTCGTCTTCTGCGGCTTTTTCAAGCGCAACGCCCAGTCTGCCCGTGTGCAGGAAAAGTGCGGCTTCCGATTCTATAAGGATGTCATCCACGAGACCCGCTACGGTACATTTGAGGACACAAGCATGAACATTCTGACCCGAAGCGACTGGGAAAACTCTCAGAAATAAATAAACGGGGCTGTGAATGCAGATCAGCTCAGCGTATCCATTAAGATCAGCGTCGCGGACTGCGTCCCACCACGCAATACAATGCGCCGCGCAATATTATCGATCACTTGATATTCCTCAGATATCTCTCCGTAAACGGACAGACCGCAAAGCACAACCCACACAGGTCCTGCTCAATTCCGGTAGCTTCCTTCATTCTGCGGATCTGCGTTTCGTTGCAGCTCGACCAGTCAAACAGCTCCTCACGTTTCATTCCCGGTTTCCAGTCAACGCCGGAAAGCGCATGAGCGGGACAGGCTTCCACGCACAGGCGGCAGCCTCCGCAACGGTTTTGAAACTGCGGAACATCCGGTTCTAGAGGAGCGTTTGTCATCAAACTGCTCAGTCGGACTGCTCCGCCAAACTGCTCCGTTATTAAAAGCCCGCTCCGCCCGATCCAACCGATTCCGGCGCGAACCGCCACAGATTTATGAGGCAGCTTAGAGCGAAACTCAGTATCCGTCTGCACGTAATCCGTGGTCTGTGCCACCGCTTCATATCCACGGGAATGCAAGAATTCCGCGCCGCATGTCACGATCTCATTCAGCTTTTCGTTCAGAGTATGATAGGCATCTCTATACGCCAGAGTTGGGGCGATCTTCAAATCGCTGACGATCTCCTTTGGGAGTGTAACTGCCACAGCAACGCCATAGGTCAATGCAGGATCAGACGTTACATCAGATATATCCGCCGCTCCGCAGAGTACAGCGCCTTTTACACGCAGTACTTCAAATAATTCCCGCTTCAGCTCCATGCCAGTACCTCCCTAATATTCGTTTACATATATGATACCACAGTTTTTATCCCACGCGCAACAAAGAAAACCGGGAACGCCGTACAGCGTTCCCGGTTGTTTGCTTATAAGCGCAAATTGAGCAAAATGCGTTTCCATTAGGAGCAGCCCTGCTCCATCATAGCGGTAGCTACCTTCTTGAAGCCAGCGATGTTAGCACCGGCGACCAGATCGTAACCCAGACCGTACTCCTCAGCAGCCTCAACGGACATAGCGTGAATGACCTTCATGATGCCCTTCAGCTTCTCGTCGACTTCCTCAGCGGTCCAGACCAGACGCTCGCTGTTCTGGCTCATCTCCAGACCGGAAACGGCAACACCGCCGGCGTTAACAGCCTTGGAAGGAGCAACGATCATGTGCTTCTGCTGACGCAGGAACTCCAGAGCATCGTTGGTGGTGGGCATGTTAGCAACCTCGATGTAGTACTTAACACCGGAAGCAGCGATCTTCTCAGCAGACTCCATGCGGACGTCGTTCTGGGTAGCAGCGGGCATATAGACGTCAACGTCCTTCACGCCCCAGCACTTAGCACCGGGAACGAACTCGCAGCCGTACTTCTCAGCATAGGGCTGGCAGTGCATAGGATCCTTGGCACGCATCTCGAGGATGTAGTCCAGCTTCTCGCCGGTAACGCCATCGGGATCGTGGATGTAACCGTCGGGACCTGCGAAGTAGGTGACCTTAGCACCCAGCTCGGCAGCCTTCTTCATGATACCCCAACCCACGTTGCCGTAGCCGGAGATAGCAATGCGCTTGCCCTCGATGGTGTCGTTCTCGTGAGCCAGAACTTCCTGCAGATAGTAGACAGCGCCGTAACCGGTAGCCTCGGGACGGATCAGGGAACCACCGTAGGTGAAGCCCTTACCGGTGAGAACACCGTTCTCCCAAACGCCCTTCAGACGGCGATACTGACCGTACATGTAGCCGATCTCGCGGCCGCCAACACCCATGTCACCGGCAGGAACGTCGATGTCGGGTCCGATGTAACGATACAGAGCGGTCATGAAGCTCTGGCAGAAGCGCATGACCTCAGCGTCGGACTTGCCGGCGGGATCGAAGTCGGAACCGCCCTTACCGCCGCCCATGGGCAGACCGGTCAGGCTGTTCTTGAAGGTCTGCTCGAAGCCCAGGAACTTGATGACACTGGGGGTAACGTTAGCCTGGAAACGCAGACCGCCCTTGTAGGGACCGATAGCGCCGTTGAACTGGCAGCGATAGCCGATGTTGGTGTGCCACTGACCAGCGTCGTCGCACCAAACAACACGGAAAGTAAACATACGCTCGGGCTCGACCATGCGGGTCAGCAGGTCAGCCTTCTCGTACTCGGGATGAGCATCAATAACGGGGGAAATGGAGCTGAAAACCTCTTCGACGGTCTGGCAGAACTCAGGCTCGTCGGCATGCTTCTTCTTAACGTACTCGATTACGCTTTCGACATACTTGTTCATTGGAATCATCCTCCTCAAAATTTAACAGCAAAAGAGCGGGCAGGACGCTTTCCTACCCTTATCTCCTCCATGTTCATCTTAGCACTATTTATTGGAAAACTCAACTAAAATCACCCGGATTTTACCTGCGCAAATCGTGGAACTTTTTCATGTTTTTTTGTGCATTTTGATTATTAACGCAGTAAAGCGAAGAACAAATTTAGCGATAAAACCGTTTTTTTGCATCAGAATGCAAACAAACGCTTGAATGACCCCCGCAAAGTATGGTATAAATACTTGCAGTTTTAAGAATATGATCAAAACAGAAAGGGTAAATTATATGGCTCACTCAAATCGATCCAAGCTCCTTCGAGCTGTCATCGGCTGTCTTGCCGTTCAGCTCTGCGTCGGTATTCTCTATCTCTGGAGCGTCTGCAAACAGGCGGCTATCGGATATTTCGGCTGGGCAGACGGTGCGGTAAACCTCGTTGCATCCTTTATGCTTCTTGCTTTCTGCATGGGCAGTCTTGTAGGCGGTATTCTGCAGGACCGCATCGGTCCCAAGCCGGTCTGCGTTGCCGGCGTCGCGCTTTTTGGCGGCGGCATCCTCGCCTCCTCCTTTCTGAGCGCCGACGCACCCATTATTCTGTTCTATCTTACCTACTGTCTGATTGCGGGCATGGGTACCGGCTTCGCGTACGGCTCCGTCCTCTCCTGTATGCAGAAGTGGTTTCCTCATAAGCGTGGCTTTGCCACCGGACTGGGTGCGTCTGCTTTCGGCTTCTCCACGGTCGTCTTCTCCCCTGTCATCAGCGCGCTTCTCGGAAGCATGACCCTGCCGGAGACTCTGCGCACTCTTTCCATCATCTTCCTTGTGGTGGGTCTTCTCGCCTGCACCCAGATTTCCCTGCCAGACCAGGCGTATCTGGACAGTCTGAATCTCCCCGCCGCCGCTGTTTCGGGCGTGGACTCCAAAACACTTTCGCAGGCCGTGCGTATGCTCCCGTTCTGGCTGCTGTTTGCTGGTGCATTTCTCTATAACGGCACTTGGAACATGCTTACCCCTCTCATTAAGGGTCTCGGCATGGAGCGCGGTCTCAGCGAGGCAGCCGCTGTCATGTGTGTTTCCCTTACAGGTATCACAAATGCGGCAGGCCGCCTTGTGATGTCCTCTCTTTCGGATAAGTTGGGCAGAGTTGCCACGCTGACGATCCTCTGCGCTATGACGCTTGCAAGCGCGCTTCTTCTGATCTTTGTGGGTGGTCCGGTTTATCTCATTGTAGTTCTTGTTGCCGCGTTTGCCTTTGGCGCACAGGCAGCTATCAGCCCCGCCACCTCCACGGATTTCTTCGGTCCCAAATACTCCGCCACCAACTATGGCGTTATCATGCTGTCCCTCGGTCTGTCGTCCGTGACCTTCAACGCTATTTCCAACGCGCTCTATGCCGCCAGCGGCAGCTATACCAGCACCTTTATCATGGGTGCCGTTACCGCACTGCTTGCCGCTGTCGCCTTCCTGCTCATTGACCGGCTGAATAAAAAACGCATTGCCGCCGCGTGATACATAACTTGACAGTCCTGTAAAAAAAGAGTAAACTAATTTGGTTGTTTGATTTTTAACATACGAAATATCATTTTTTACGGAGGTTTTCCACTATGACTTACACCATGAAGGTCGCCGGTCTGGAGCGTGAGCTGCCCCTGTGCAAGGTTTCCGACGATCTGTACATCGGCGCGTTCATTATTTTCGGCGATGCCGAGCTGACTGTCGCTTCCGCCCGCGCACTGTTGGACCGTATTCCCGCTGACAGCTATGACTACATGCTCACCGCCGAGGCAAAGAGCATCCCCCTCATTCACGAGATGGCTCGTCAGAGCGGCGCGAAGAAGTACTTCATCGCGCGCAAGGGCTCCAAGGTCTACATGCCCGATCCCATCCATGTTTCCGTCCGCTCCATCACCACTCTGCGTCAGCAGGATTTGTTCCTCGGCAGCGATGACTGCGCACTCATCAAGGGCAAGCGCATCCTGATCGTGGACGATGTTATCTCCACCGGCGAGAGCCTGCACGCACTGGAGGAGCTGGTCAAGACCGCTGGCGGTATCGTCACTGGCCGCGCCGCCATCCTCGCTGAGGGCGACGCACTGAAGCGTGAGGATATTACCTACCTCGCTCCCCTGCCCGTCTTCAACGCTGACGGCACCGTGAAGGAATAATCTAAAATCCATAAAAGTCACAGGGTATCCGGCACGAAACCGGATACCCTGTTTTTTCATTTATGCGGTTTTCTCGGTGTAGTACTGCGCCTGTGCATTCCACAGCTCGTAGTACTTGCCGCTCTCGTCGGCAAGCAGCTCGTCGTGGGTGCCGATCTGGACGATCTCGCCCTTGTCGAACACCGCGATCTTGTCGCAGAAGCGGCAGGAGGACAGACGGTGGCTGATGTAGATGGCGGTCTTATCGCCTACGATCTGGTCGAACTTGGAGTAGATCTCCGCCTCGGCGATGGGGTCAAGGGCGGCGGTGGGTTCGTCGAGAATGATGAACGGCGCATCCTTGTAGAGCGCACGGGCCAGAGCGATCTTCTGCGCTTCGCCGCCGGAGACATTCACGCCATCCTCGTCGAAGTCCTTATAGAGGGGCGTTTCCAGCTTGCGGGACATGGTGGCGTACCGCTCACCGAAGCCGACCTCCTCCAGAAGCCGCTCCGCTTTCTCAGTATCCCATGTGTCGGAGGATGCCACATTGTTGCCCAGCGGCACGGAGAGCAGATTGTAGTCCTGAAAGACCACGCTGAACAGGTCGAGGTACTGGCGGTAGTCATACTTGCGGATGTTGAAGTCGTTCATAAAAATCTCGCCCTCGGTGGGATCGTACAGACGGCAGAGGAGCTTGATGAAAGTGGTCTTACCACTGCCGTTCATGCCCACCACAGCCAGACGCTCACCGACCTTCAGATCAAGATTGATGTTCTTGAGGGCGTAGTTATCCGTTCCCTGATACTTGAAACTGACATTTTTGAATTCAATATCAAACTTCTTGTCGCTGCGTTTTTCCACGGACAGACTGCCCTGGTACATATCGTTCTGGATGTCGAAGTAGTCGAGATACACTTCCAGATATGGCTCGTTGACCGTAAGCCGCTGCGTCAGCTGCAGAAGGTCGCCCAAATTGGCGGTAAGAAGGCTCAAATAGCCCACATACTTGACCACGCTGCCTACAGGAAAAGCTCCCAGTCCACAGTAAAAACAAACGATGAGGTAGGCGCACAGTTCGGATAAAAAGACTGTTGCCGAAACGGGGATGTGGAGTCTGAAATTCTCTCGGAAAAGCTGGAAGAAAACTTCCTTGTGCTGCTTCAATTCCCTGGTTTTCAACTCATTATAAATCACCTGCTGCTTGTAGATCCGGTTGTCCATGCCGCTGACATAATATCCTCGTCCCAGCCTGTTTTCCTCTAGCAACTGATCGCCCAGCTTTTTGTTCAGGACGGCATTCCGCTTGCTCTGATAACGCTGGGCCAATATATTCAGCAACAGAACAAGAATAAGCGCTGCAAACAGGAGAATGCCAATCAAATCAAGTCCGTTTGTTGCGATGTGCGCTGCCATCTCTGCAAACATGACGGAAGAAAAAATCAAATTTGCGGCACAGGACACAATATCTTCTATCGCAAGACGCATATTCATGACGCCATAGTAGTTGATAGAGGAATTCTCTTCGATCCTGCGGCGGTGCTGTCGGATCTCAGGATTCTCCAGCTTGTCGTAATCCAGAGAAAGTGTTTTGGCATTGAGAGCTGCTGCCTCGTTGTTCCCCAGAATTTCAAGCTGTGTTTCCGCGGCACGCTTGAGCACAGCCCCAACAGTACGCACCAGAAGATTGCCTAAGAGAGTTACTGCAACCAGAAAATAGATGCTTTCCCGCGGCCGTCCTTCCGAAAGAGCGCTCACGATCTCAGCAGACATCCAGAGGGTAAAATAGGGGGCAAAGTCCGTAAACAGGATATATAGTGTTTTTGTGGGAAAAAACTTGGGGTTAAATGAATGATAGAGCTTCAAGGCTCTTGCGGTAATGCTGTTCTTACGCATGAACCTCACCCTCCTTATAGTATTTACTCTGCACGCCGAACATATAGGCATACTGGCCGTTTAGTGCCATCAGTTCGTCGTGGGTTCCGCTTTCGGTAATCACACCGTTTTCCAGAAGAACAATGCGGTCACAGAAACGGGTAGACGCAAAGCGGTGGGAAATGTAAAGAGAAGTTTTGTCCTTCGTCAGATCGCGATACTGCAGATACAGGTTGTTTTCCGCAATGGGGTCGAGGGCGGCGGTAGGCTCGTCAAGAATAAGGATGGAGCCGTTCTTGTAGATCGCGCGGGCAAGGAGCAGCTTCTGCAGCTCGCCACCGGAAAGCTCAATGCCGTCATCATAGACACCCTTCATCAGATGGGTATCCATACCATTGGGAAGACTTTCTACCTTTTCCCACACCCCGGCAGATTTTAGTGCGGCAACAGCATCTTCGCGTGCTGTGGGGCGCGTCAAATCCACGCTTGTAACAAATTCAAAGATCGTAAATGCGGCACGATAGTTCTTCTGGAACACGGCGGAGATCAGGGAATAGTACTCATCGATGTTGTACTCCTCGATTCGTTTGCCGTTGACGAGGATTTCTCCCTTGGTGGGGGCATACAAGCCACAGATCAGATTTACCAGGGTGGTCTTGCCCGCACCGTTCATACCAACCAACGCAATGCTCTCGCCGCCGTCGATGGTAAGATTCAGTCCCTTGATGGTGTAGTTCTCTGCTCCGGAGTACTTGTACCAGACATCCTTCAGTTCAATCTTGATTTCTCCGGTAGGCAACGGACAGCCCTCGCCATGGTTGAAGGTTGCGGGATAGTCAAAAAAGCTTCGGTAGTAGCCGATCTTCTCTGCACGGGTGTTGAGCTTTGCGATACCGGTCATCACACCGGTCAGAAATGTGGCGATGCTGCCCACAACGCTGAAGTAGAACACAAAATCACCGACACTGATACCGCCTGTGAACAGCAGGCTAATCAAAAAGATATACGCGGCACCATCCTGAGCTAGAGTCATGACACCGGACAGCACTGCCGCCCACACACCGCGCAGGCTGCACCGCTTATTCCACATCAGGATATACGCCTGATAGTCCCGCATCATCTTGTCCAACCAACCCTCAAGGGCATAGAGCTTAATATCCTTTGCAGCAGGGAAATTGTCAGACAAATCGTGAAGGTATGCTTTTTTTCGCGTTTCCTTTTCCCATTCGTGCTTGTGTTTTTCGCGATAGACTTCCTGCCAGCGGGTGGTGAAGTAGGACAGACCGGACACAACTGCAACGATTGCAAAGATCAACGGATCAATAAACGCCAGCAGGGATGCATAGGTAACAATACCGAGCAAATTGGTGAGTGCTCCGGATATGTCTACCCACACAAACTCAAGCGCGCAGTCGCCATGTCCACGATCACTATACACATACCCTTCGATTTCCTGAAAATCCTGCTTCTCAGTGTTTTCGTAATCAGTGATATAGTGCGTAAATTGCCACATTTCCAG
>JAZOBV010000084.1:0-12639 GCA_045596145.1 Candidatus Pelethomonas sp. | reverse complement strand
TGTCCGCCCGTTCCGAGTCCCATACCGACGGCATACAGGAAAAATGTTACCTGTCCGCTTATGGAAACGGCACTTACGCCCGTTGAACCGACAAACTCACCTACGACCGCAAGGTCAACAAGGTCGATATGGAGCGTATCCGCAGGCTGAACGCCAGATTGAAGTTCTGATATCTTCTATGTAAGCACCCATTGCATGAGAAACAGCAGTCCCAGCCCCGGAACACCAAAAACACCAACGACAGCGGCATTGAACAGGTTGAAGCCCAGCGTCAGACCGGTGATGCTGCCGGTGGCATTCACCACCAGCAGCGCACCGAGACCCAACAGGGTATTGATCAGCGCCTTTACCGCCATGCGCAGCGGCGCTGAGAGGACCTTCGCGCTGAGAACCAGCATCAGAAACGCTCCCAGCGCGATCAAAAGGATCATTTTTACGTCCATCGTGCCCTCCTGCCGCCGCTTGCGGCAATGTATGCCTCCCGCTCCTTGATCTGTTTGACCAGATAATTCATGCGCGATTGCAGAGAGCTGATCTCAAAGATGCAGGATTCTGTCAGATCCGGATCGTTGGCGTAGTCAAAGGCAGAGTAGGCGTGGGCAAGCTCATCCTGTGTGAGCTGCAGGCTCTGCTTCAGCTCCACCAGCTCGGAGGAGTCCTTTGGATTGGCGCGAATGGGAGAAATTCGTTTCATGGCATATCCCTCCTTACTTGTATTTTATCGTTAGTTTGGACAGATATTACCAATTCTATTACGGAGGCAGCTTGTTTTGCACGAGAAGTTTATGCGGGAGGCACTGGCACAGGCGGAGGAAGCCAGAAAGACCGGGGAAGTTCCGGTAGGCTGCGTGATCGTGCGCAGCGGTGAGATCATTGCCCGGGGGCGCAACCGCCGGGAGGAGAAGCAGAGCACCCTCTCCCACGCGGAGACCGAGGCGATCCGTGAGGCCAACCGCGTTCTGGGAAGCTGGCGGCTGGAGGACTGCGCATTGTACGTCACGCTGGAGCCGTGTCCCATGTGCGCAGGTGCCATTCTCAACGCCCGCATTCCCAAAGTGTTCTATGGCGCGCGGGACAGCGTTATGGGTGCCTGCGGCGGTGTCATCAATCTGTTCATGGAAGATTTCCCCAACCGCCCCGCACTGGTGGGGGGGATTTTAAGGGAAGAATGCGGAAAAATTCTGGAGGATTTTTTCCGCGACCTTCGAAAGCAGAGTAAAAATTTTGATGAATAAGGAAGGATTTAATACTTTTGTAACAAATGGTGCTGTTTTTTGTAACAACAATCGTGTAGTATCATACTTGCAAGAGACAATAACTTCTTTTCATCCAATCTTCCGAAACACAAGAGCGAGTGGTTCCTCCCACCCGCTCTTGTGTTTTTTTATTGGAAAGAGGGTGCCGCGTATCTCCCGCAGCACCCTCTGTTTCTCACACTATTTCTTGATTAAAATATCAATTTTTGATCCAATACCGCTGCTCGACTGTGCCATCCACCTCGATCTCGTTCTCCAGAACGCCGCCGTTTTTGATGATGCTCTTTGCCGAGCCGATATTATCCCTGTCACAGACCATCAGCACCTCGCTGATGCCCAGCTTTTTGCATTCCTCCAGCGCAAGAGCGATCATTCTGGTCGCAACGCCCTTTCTTCTCTCACTGGGACGCACACCGTCGCCGATATGCCCTCCGTTGAGCAGCAGGCTCTCGTTGAGACGATGGCGGATATTCACCGCGCCGACAAAGATATTCCGCTCCTCGTCCAGACAGAAGAACGTAGAATCGGGCATCAGCCCCTCACGGTTCCCCTCCTTGACCTCCAGCTCGCTGAGATAGCGGTCAAAATCGCGGTAGTCCAGTCTGCGAATGGCGTAGGGAATGATCTTTTCGCCGCTGGCGTGCCACTCGGTCAGCATGTCCTCAAGCTGCATCCGGTATTCCGGTGCCAGCTTTACCAGTCTGAGCTTCATTTCAGATCCTCCAGTCCGCCGCCGCAGAACGACTCGAAGAAGTCATAATACGGCTTCAGCAGCACAAATCCATCAAAAATGGTGTCCGCCAGCTCACGAGAGCAGGCAAGATCATCAAAGGGATGGGATGCACTGAGGATGATGCTCTTTTTATTATACCACGGCGCGAGTTCGTCATTTACGTCCATCTTAGGGCGCTTGTAATCCTCACCGCCCAGCGAAAAAACCGTCTGCTTTTTGAATTTCCGAGCCAGCTTCAACATTTCCTCCGGGTTTTCGTCGATCCTCCTGCGCATAGCCGCCATCATGGCAGGTGTCGCGCCCCAGAAGCCGCAGCCGTAGCTCCATCCCTCGGGGCTGATATCAAACCAAAGCTCGGGATGGCGGCTCTCAAAGCCATGCTCAATGCGGAGGGAAAACCAGAGATAGTCTTTGTAGGGGCCCTTGCCCTGCAGCCGCCGCGCGTCGCGGTAAATGCGGGACACATGGAGATTGATCTGCTCTCTGGGGTATTTTTTGAGATAGCGGTCATGGATCTCCCGCGCCAGCTCATTGGTGGGGCGCTGGAGATAGGTCAGATAATCCTCCTTATGCTCCTGAAACCATCCGCGTTCATTGTTGAACCGGACTCCCCAGAGAAAATCCAGCGTTTCATCGCTGTAGCCTTGAAACATAGTATCCTCTCCCGTTACTTGATAGTGACCAGCTCGTAATCCTGCTGACCGATCCCCAGCTTTTCGCCGTGCTCTACGCAGGCACGCCAGTTGGTGTTGGGGTGGGTCATGTGGAAGTGGTCGCCGTGATCGTCAGCGTGCTCGTGGATATTGTCATCCAGCCAGCTTCCGGGCAGGACGGGCATCTTGTTCACCGCGTCAGCACAGGCAGTATCCAGCGCCACGGGATCGTAGGAGGCAAACATACCCACATCGGGCACGATGGGCATATCGTTCTCCGCATGGCAGTCACAGTTGGGGGAGATATCCATCACCAGATTGATGTGGAAGCTGGGTCTGCCGTCGATAACCGCCTTGGTGTACTCGGCGATCTTGTAGTTCAGCACCTCGGCATGCTCGTCGTTGGCAGGAACGACAGCGTCTCTGGGGCACTCACCGATGCAGCGGCCGCAGCCAACACACTTGTCATGGTCGATGGTGTACTTGCCGTCCTCCCCCCTAATAGGCGCGCCGTGGGCGCAGATGCGCTCACAGCAGCCGCAGCCGACGCAGCGCTTCTCGCGGATATTGGGCTTACCGGCGGAGTGCATCTCCATCTTGCCCGCGCGGGAGCCGCAGCCCATGCCCAGATTTTTCAGCGCGCCGCCAAAGCCCGCCTCCTCATGTCCCTTGAAATGGTTGAGGGAGATGATAATATCGGCATCCATAACAGCGCGGCCGATCTTGGCTTCCTTGACGTACTCGCCGCCCTCGACAGGCACATAGACCTCGTCCGTACCCTTCAGACCGTCAGCAATCAGCAGGTGGCAGCCCACGGTAAAGGGGTTGTAGCCGTTGGTGTAGGCACTGTCCAGATGGTCGAGTGCATTTTTGCGGCCACCGACGTACAGAGTGTTGCAGTCGGTCAGAAACGGCTTACCGCCCCGTGCCTTGACATAATCCACCACGACCTTGGCGTAGTTGGGGCGCAGATAGGCAAGGTTGCCAGGCTCACCGAAATGGATCTTGATGGCAACATACTTTCCCGCAAAATCAATTTCGCCCATACCTGCCCTGTCGATCAGACGCTCCAGCTTTTGCAGAAGATTGTCGCCGGACCTGGCACGCAGATTGGTAAAGTAGACCTTGGATGCAGACATAGTAAATGCTCCTTTGTTTTTTATTTCTTGCGTACATTATAGCGGATTGTTCGCTGAAACACAAGCCGCGAAATTCAGCTCTTTTCCACCAGCTTCTGCGCAAGTGATTTCCAGCATAAAAAAACGGACTGCAGCAAAAAGCATTTGCAGCAGTCTGTTTTTATATCCTTTTGGCAATACCTTATGCCGCTTTTCCTGTAACTCTATCGTGATAGGCTATGATCTGCTCACAGGTGCGTTCGGGCTGATGAGTCAGCCAAAGCTTGCTCGTCCAGAAATAGACGCTTTGATACGGGTCTACTCCGACCGCACCGTTTTCCGCAAGAACAGCCTTCATGCAGCGCTCCAGATAATGCTCCGCGAACAGCTCAATGGTCGGCTCGCTTTCCGGTTCCTTTACGCCAAAATCAATTTCATAGGAATCCCCCCATGTCATATCGGCATAGAAGATCTGTCCATTTTCGTCCACATGGAAGGACCAGATATGTCTTGCGTCCTCGCCGCCGCCCGCCAGACCGATCTGACCGTACGTTGGGATACCGGCATAGTTGCACATGCGGTTATACAGCGCGGCATATGCCTCGCAGACGCCTCTTTTCTTCTCCACGGCAACACCCGCATCGTGGATCGACAGGGAAGGATCGTATGTCAGATAGAAGCAGACCCAGTTGCCGATCACCTCCGCCTTCTGACGATAGCTCATATTGCTGCCCAGCAGTCCGATCTCCGTCAGTTGTTTGACAGAGTCCTCGCAAAACTGCCGGAAGGTCTTGATATGCTGGCTGCGCTGATGCTCGCTGTACGCCTGGTCAATATTCATGTGGAAGGTGATGTAATTATCCCCGATGGAGATCTGGGGATTATAGATCGCTCCATAGCCGGGAAGGATCTCCCCCGCGAGGTCGCAGCCCTGCAGCGCCCTGTCCGCCAGCAGGTCAAAATCTACAGTCTTGTTGGACATAAACGCAGTATCCAGCTTTCCGTTCAGCAGCATATACAGAACGACGGAGGCAAACTCCTCCAGCGTGGTTTGCGATGTAAAGCCTTTGATATGTGTTGTGTCGATCATGTAGAAGGACTGGTCCACCACAAAGGTTTCCGCCGGGAAATACTCCTCCCGAAGCTTTTCCGCCTCTGCTTTGTCGACCTCCTCCAGAACCCGAAGGAATGCCAGCGAACGTCCACGCTCACCGCTCTGCGCGTAGGTTCGTGCATACCCGGCAGAACGCTCGCCGATCTCTTCCAGAATGGCATCTGCATCCTTATAGCCCGACCCGCTCAGCGGCGCAAGCGCCCTGTATGCCTCCAGCCATCTTCCGTTGGAAAAAAGGTTGCTGCCCTCGGTGTAGGCATGAACTGCCGTATTCAGCCACCGACACTCCTCCGCCTTCTCACCTGCGTCCCTGAAGCTGCCCAGCGCTTCAAACCGATCCGCGGCAGCCAGATAGTCCTCCTGCGCCATTTGCTCCATTGCGTGCTGATACCACTGCTCGTATGCAAGCTGCCGGAGCAGTGCGGAGCTGTCCCCGTAATTACCGGTCTGATCCAGAAGCGACCTTGCCGCTTCGTACTCGCCCTGTTCCATAAGCTGCGACGCGTAAAGATACCTTGCTTCCCGAATACGCTCCTGCGCGTCATGGAAATCTCCCAATTCCTCAAGGATACGCAGTGCCTCGGGATACATTTTCCGGGAAATCAGCTCTTCCGCTTCAAGGCAGCGAAGACCTTTTTCCGCCTCAGCCAGCTTCTGCTCTGCGTCTCCGTAATCTCCCAGCCGCAAGAAGGCTTCCCGCGCTTTTTCATACGCTCCACGGTCAAGCTGTACGCTTGCGCAGCAATACCGGATCGCGGGAATCTCCAGCATCCAGCCCACAGCACCCAATGCGACCGCTCCCAGCAGGCAAAGCACAAGGATCACTGCAGCCTTTCCGGCTTTATTTTTCTTTCTTTTTTCCACAGGCAGCTTTTCCGCGGCGTTTTCCACAAATTCACGCACTTCGTTGTCCATGCAATACTCTCCCATCGCTGTAGTTGTTTTTTCTGTTCCAGTATAATCTCTCCGACAGGGAAACACAAGAACAAGCCGTAAAAATAACGCTAAAATGCGGCAAACTGAAAAAACACACGGTATTCGGCGCAAAACACCGAATACCGTGTGCATTTTTTATGCTTGGACCATATAAATGACCAAAAGGATCGCCGCTAAAACGAGGTAGACTCCTCCAACGATCAGCAGATGGCTGACCGGCTTAGGTCCCTGCTCCGCTTTACGCTGACAGTACTCATAATAGGTCTCGCGCTCACCGTTTTCCTTCGTCGGTCCTTGACCAAAAATTGGCAGAATCAGATTCAGTCCGGATCTTGCGCCAAAGCCAAAGATGTTGAATGCTCCGTGGTTTGCACAGAGGAGGATCACTCCCGCTCCGGTAAGCAGAACGCCTGTTACAAAGCATCCGTCGCAAAGGCGGTGAATGATCGTATACCCTCGATCAGCAGATCCGAAGAAGCAGAAGGCTACGATCAGCAGTCCCGAGATAGCGGTGACGATAAGATTTTTGCGCTTGATGGTCATTACTTAATGATCTTCTGATACTCCGCAAACTCCGCGTCGTTGCACATGACAAAGTGACCGGGCTTGACCTCACGGAAGGAGGGCTGGTCCACAGTGTAGTCGTGGGAAGCGAGGGGGTTGTACACAATTCTCTGTCTCTGCTTTTCGTAGATGGGATCGGGCAGAGGAATTGCGGACAGAAGGCTGCGGGTATAGGGATGCAGGGGGTTAAGGAACAGCTCGTCGGAATCTGCCAGCTCGACCATCTTACCGAAGTACATAACACCGATACGGTCGGAGAAGTACTTAACAACAGACAGGTCGTGGGCAATGAACAGAATGGTCAGACCGAACTTCTCACGCAGCTCGTTGAGCAGGTTGATGACCTGTGCCTGAACGGAAACGTCCAGAGCGGAAACAGGCTCGTCGGCGATGATCATCTCAGGGTTCATGATGATGGCGCGGGCGATACCGATTCACTGACGCTGACCGCCGGAGAACTCATGGGGATAACGGGAAGCGTGCTCACGAACCAGACCGACCAGCTCGAGCATCTGATAAACCTTCTCGTCAATGACCTTCTCGTTGCGCTCACCCTGAACACGCAGACCCTCGGCGATGATCTCGCGAACGGTCATACGGGGGTCAAGAGAAGCGATAGGATCCTGGAAGATCATCTGGATCTGAGTGACCAGCTTGGTCTTCTTGGCCTTGCGCATCTCTTCCTTGTACTCAGCCTGCAGAGCAGCCTTCTCGCTGTCGGAAGCTCTGGCGATCAGTGCCTCGTACTTTGCCTTGCAGGCAGCCATCAGATTCTGAGAGTAGACCTTGTCGCAGTTCTTCATGTCGAAGTCAGCCTGCTTCATCAGAGCCTTCTGCTCATTCACGATGGTATCACGCTCAGCAGCGGTGATCTTGCCTGCCTCGCAGTCGGCCTTGGCCTTTGCGATAGCCTCCTTGTAGGACTTGAGACCGGCAGCGATTCTGGTACCCTTGAAGATAACATTACCGCCGGTGATGTTGTACAGCTTGATGATGGAACGACCGGTGGTGGTCTTGCCGCAGCCGGACTCACCAACCAGACCGAAAACTTCGCCCTTCTTGACCTCGAAGCTGACGTTATCGACAGCCTTGGTGGGTCCAAAGTACTGGCACAGATTTTCGACCTTCAGCAAGATATCGTTATTATTCTGCATGGTCGTCACCTCTCTTTGCCTTCATTCTGGCAATACGGTCCACGATGATCTTGGGGGGCTCGACCTTGGGAGCATCGGGATGCAGCAGCCAGGTAGCTGCATAGTGGGTATCACTGATCTTGAACATGGGGGGCTGCTTCTCGAAGTCGATCTGCATAGCGTACTTGTTACGTGCAGCAAAAGCATCGCCCACAGGGGGATAGATCATGTTGGGAGGAGTACCGGGAATAGCTTCCAGCTTCTCGTCGGTATCCAGATCGGGCATGGAGCTGAGCAGAGCCCAGGTGTAGGGATGAGCGGCGCCGTAGAAGACATCCTCAGCGGTACCGTACTCAACGATCTTGCCCGCGTACATAACCGCAACACGGTCTGCCATGTTAGCAACAACGCCCAGGTCGTGGGTGATGAAGATAACGGACAGCTGACGCTCTCTCTTCAGCTTGTTGATGAGCTCCAGGATCTGGGACTGAATGGTAACGTCCAGAGCGGTGGTGGGCTCATCGCAGATGAGGATGTCGGGGTTGGCAGCCAGTGCGATTGCGATAACGATTCTCTGACGCATACCGCCGGAGAACTCGAAGGGATACTGGTTGTAGCGGCGGTGAGGCTCGGCGATACCGACTTCCTCCATCAGCTTGATCGCACGGTCCTTAGCGATACGCTTAGTGACCTTGTTAACAATACCGGAAGCGTTAGTCTTCAGATAGTCGATAGCGGCGAGGGTCTCAGCAGCGAAGTCACGCTGGTCGCGCTTGGCAAGCTCTGCCTCGTAGTGAGCGATCAGACGCTCAATGATCTTGGCGATATTGGACTTGACCAGCTCCTGATCGACGATGGAAGCAGCGGCGACCTGCCAATCGGGAGTCTTGCCCTTGGCAACGATGCGGTCGTACTTGCGCTGGTCCTTATCGTGGATCTTCTGAGCCTTGACGTTGCCCTTGAAAGCGCCGAAGTAAGTATTCAGCTCGCTCTTGAGAGCGGGGGTGAAGGTGTAGACTGCGCTGTCCTTGGCGATAGCCAGAGGATCAATGGTAGCCTTCACAGCGGCATCCAGAGACTTGAGGAGGTCATAGCTCTCCTTCTTGTCCAGCGTTGCCTTGGCATAGACGGGCAGGGCGGCCTTCAGAGCACCGATAGCGGTGTTCATGTTGTCATAAACACGGGCGGCGGTGAAGCGCTTTGCCTTCTCGGTGGCTGCAATGAACTCCTTCAGGAAGTCAGCCTCCATGAAGCTGCGCAGATTGTCGTCCAGCTGCTCGAAGGGAACATTGGGCAGATCCTTCTTGGCAAAGGTCATGTAGTAACCCAGTGCAAAGAAGTCGGGAGCGGGCATATTGACAACAGCACCAACGATATCGCGGATCTCATACAGATCCTTGAGGATGGCGGAGTAATCATCGGACTTCTTGCCGGGCAGCTTGCCGCGCAGACCCTTGGCAAGCTCAACGAGACGGTCAGCCTTCTTGCTGACAACATACTCATGGACGCAGCGCTTGGCGCTGGTGGCGATATCGTTCACACGGTTGACGGGGTCCTTGACGGACTTCTTCTCCATCTCAAACGCAATGATCTCGATATCCTCCAGAACCTCGACGGCGGACTCATGGGCGAGGTTGTAAGCAGCCTCAAGCTCGGTGTGCTTCATCTCAAACTCGTTGAGCTTCTTGCACAGGTCATTGAGTGCCTTGCTGGGAGCCTGACCGTTGGACTCAGCCATAGCCACGTTCAGCTTGTTCAGGTAGGACTGGAAATTGTTCTTGGACTCCTTCTGGCGGGCCTTGCCCTTCAGAATCATTGCCTCAGTCAGCTGCTTACCGATCTTGACAATGGGGTTCAGGGAGGACATAGGATCCTGGAAGATCATGGCGATCTTATCGCCGCGGATCTTGTGGAAAGATTCCTCGTCGATCTTCAGCAGATCCTGACCATCATAGATGATCTCACCGGACTCGGTGATGGCGTTGGCAGCCTGAATACCCAGAATGGCCTTGGAGGTAACAGACTTACCGGAACCGGACTCACCAACGATGGCAAGGGTCTCGCCCTTAGCCAGATCGAAGCTGATGTTGCGGACAGCCTGAACCTTGCCGTTGCTGGTGCGGAAAGAGATCTTAAGATCTCTGACAGACAGTTTTGTTTCCATAATTAGTCATCCGCTCCTCTCGTAGACGGGTTGAATGCATCGCGCAGACCGTTACCAAACAGGTTGAAGGAGATCATCAGCAGCGCGAAGAACAGGGAGGGCCAGAACATACCGTGGGGGGCAGTGGTCATGCTGGCCTGACCAGAGGACAGCAGCGTACCGATGGTGGAACCTGCGTAGGTGGTCAGATCGACGATGCCGAGGTAAGTCATGGAGGTCTCGGAACTGATAGTGCTGGGGATGATCAGCGCGCAGCTGGTAACGATGGTACCCAGCGCATTGGGGAAGATGTGCTTGAACATCAGGCGGAAGTCGCCGGCACCCAGAGTACGGGCAGCCATAACGAATTCCAGACTCTTGAAGCGGTAGAACTGCTTACGAACCAGAGCTGCCATACCGATCCAGCCTGTCAGAACGAAGGCGAACAGGAAGGAGGGCAGAACGCCGACCTTCTGAGCCAGATGCAGCTGGAACAGCGTGGTAACAACAACGAAAGGCACACCGCTCAGAATATCAACGATACGGTCGAGCAGCATGTCCACCCAGCCGCCGTAGTAGCCCTGGATAGCACCGTAAACGGCACCCAGGAACATGTTGATAACAGAGACCAGGATTGCGAAGATCAGGGAGAAGCGGGCACCGGTACCGATCGCGCAGAACAGGTCCTGACCCAGAGAGTTGGTACCCATCAGATACATAGGCTCAGTGCCGTTGTTGTACTGATACAGGTTGTAGTAGCAGACACGGACGTGGATAGCGCCGGACTTTGCCATGGAGTAGATGTAGCTGCCGTCGTCACCCTCGATACGCTGAGAGTAGTAGGGTGCGCCCTCGACCTCTTTACGGGTGGAGTAGACGGGGATAAAGTTGCCATCCTTGTCCAGAACAGCCGCACCCTTGCTGTCGCACTCATACCAGATGTTGGCGGCGACAGTGTTGTTGACACCTTCCAGATCGGCAGGGTCAACATAGGGGTAGATGAGCTGGATACCGGTCTCATTCTGCCAATCCTGCATCTTGTTGAACTCTTCCACAGTCATGGTACGGTAAACGATACCGGCCTCATAGTAACGGTTGGTCTCGATGGTGTAGGTATTGCGCTCAACCATCTTACCGCGGTACTTGACCAGTTCGGTCTGAGTGCTCAGGATCTTGATGAGGGGATAGTAGCCGGTCTCCTCACCGATACCGCGCCAGTAGTTCATAGAAGTCTCATTCTGGCTGGTATGGGTACGGGCGCCATCCAGAAAACCAAGCTTCATATCAGCGGCCCAGCGTGTGTACGCGGGAGCGTTGACATAAACATTGTCCTTCATGTGGACGCTGTAGGGGGAGATAACAGGTGCGAAGACCGCAAAGAGCAGCAGGAACAGAAGGATCCAGGCCGCAACGACGGAGGACTTGTTCTTGGCGAAACGCATCATAGCGTCTGCGAAGTAACCCCGGGCCTTAGTTTCCAGCTTCTTGTCGCTCAGGCGGGCATCGAGCTGGACAAATTCAAACTTTTCCTGGGGAATCTTTTCAATGTTATTCATATTATTCATCATTTCTTAGACCCCATTCTGATACGAGGATCGATGAAGCCGTAGCTCACGTCGACCACAAGCGCTCCTGCCAGACCAATGATGGTATAGAAGCAGGTGGTAAGGATAAAGATATTGTAGTCCAGACCATTGATGGCGTTCAGAGTCAGACCGCCGACACCGGGGATACCGAAGATCTTCTCAATGATCAGGGAGCCGCCCAGAATACCGATAAAGTTACCAAAGATACCGGGCAGGATAACGACCATGCAGTTCTTCATGGCGTGACGGACGGTGGCCTGAGCCTTGGTCAGACCCTTGGTGCGTGCCAGCAGCATGAAGTCGTTGGTCAGAACCTCAGTCAGCTCAGCACGGGTGGTACGAGTAAAGCTTGCGATAACGCCGAAGCTCAGAGAGAGGATCGCGGGCATCATGGAAACCGTCATGGGCCAGCTGAACCAGTCCGTACCGGACTTCATCAGAAAGGGGAAGATGGCAAGCTTATAGCTGAAGAAGTACTGAACGAGGAATGCGTAAACGAAGGAAGGAACAGAGATACAGACCATGGTCAGCGTGGAGATGACATAGTCGGTTCTGGTGTTCTTCTTCAGAGCGGCCCAAATACCCAGCGCAATACCGACAGGGATGGACCAGATGATGGAGTAGAGGTTGACCAGCATGGTGGCGGGCAGCTTCTCAAAGAAGACATCCGCGACCTCACGGCCGTAGTACAGCTTTTCACTGACGCCCCAGTTAAACTCGGTGACGACATTCTTAATAAAAATACCAAACTGAACGATGTAAGGCTCATTGTAACCCATTGCTTCGCGTCTGGCCTCAACGACCATGGTCTCGGAGCGCATGGGATCAAGGGGCAGTGGGGGGAGCATACGGATCAGAACGAAGCACATGAACGTGATGGTCAGGAACACCACCAGCATCCACGCAATTCTTTGTAGTGTGTATTTAAACATAATGATTATCTCCTGTGAGGCAGATTATCTCACACATCTGGGGAATGGACTTGACCCTTCCGGCGGATGATGATACCCAAAAGCCTCCGTCAAATTTGGCGGAGAGCAAAACGTCGTTGCAATATCTCTTCACCGAAACGGTTAAGACCGTTCCCGAGATCTTCAACGGCACTGAACTTGTGAGAAGGTTAATGTACGCTGTAGCGGGGGGAAATCCCCCCGCTACAGGTACGCTTAGCGAATGTTACAGACAGAATAACTGACGTTATCTGAATTAGTAGGTCAGCTCGCCGCCGCACTCAGCAACATAAGCTGCCCACTCAGCGTCGTTGTAGTTATAGCGCAGGTAAGCGATGCCACCGCGGCCCATAACAGGATTGTAATCCTCGACAACGTAGTAAGCCTTCTGAGTCAGCAGAGCCATGGAACCGTCCTCGATGAAGGGCAGGTAGTTGTACTGCAGCAGAATAG
>JAZOBV010000083.1:0-21998 GCA_045596145.1 Candidatus Pelethomonas sp. | reverse complement strand
CCGACGCCATCACCATCATCGGCGGCGGTGACAGTGCTGCTGCCGTTCAGCAGCTGGGCTATGCCGACAAGATGACCCACATTTCCACCGGCGGCGGCGCAAGCCTTGAATTTATGGAGGGCAAAGAGCTTCCCGGTGTGGCTTGTCTCTTAGATAAGTAAGAAAAACCTGCTCATCGGGCGCAGATGCGCCCGATGAACAAAAAAATAAATCAACACTTAACATATACAGGAGAAAATGAGAAATGAACCGTAGATACCGCAAGACGATCATCGCCGGCAACTGGAAGATGAACAAGACCGCCACCGAGACCAAGAAGTTTGCCGAGGAGCTGAAGGCCATCATGCCCCGCGCCAAGTGGTGCGAGACTGTGGTGTGCGTTCCTTTCGTGAACATTCCCGCCGCACTGAAGGCATTCAAGGACATGCGCGTGAGCGTGGGTGCTGAGAACCTCTACTATGAGCCCAATGGTGCATACACCGGTGAAGTCAGCGCCGAGATGCTGAAGGATCTGGGTGTGAAGTACGTTATTATCGGTCACAGCGAGCGCCGCCAGTACTTCGGCGAGACCGATATCACCGTCAATAAGAAGGTCCATGCCGCTCTGGAGGCAGGTCTGCACCCCATCATCTGCGTGGGTGAGAGTCTGGAGCAGCGCGAGATGGACGTTACCATGGAGCTGATCGCCCTGCAGGTGAAGTCCGCTCTGGCAGGTGTCAGCGCCGATAAGGTCCGCAAGTGCGTCATCGCCTACGAACCCATCTGGGCCATCGGCACCGGCAAGACCGCCACCGCTGAGCAGGCAGGCGAGGTCTGCACCGCCATCCGCGCTGTGATCCGCGGTCTGTACGGTGCCCGTGTCGCCCGCTCCATCACCATCCAGTACGGCGGCAGCATGAACCCCAAGAACGCCCACGAGCTCCTCGCCCAGGGCGACGTGGACGGCGGCTTGATCGGCGGCGCAGCTCTCAAGGCTGACCAGTTCGTTGAGATCATCAACGCTGCTAATCAGGAGTAAGCAAGCCGGACACGTCGGCGAGCATCGCGAGCGCGCGCGATAAGCGCGCACAAGCATTTTGGCGCAGCCAAAATCTTGCCGCAGGGCGAATTCACTTCGCCCGAGGAAGATAAATTCCAAGGGTTCCCGGCGCGGCGCAGCCGCGTTGGGACTGACGGCGGTCTGATCGGCGGTGCAGCTCTGAAGGCTGACCAGTTCGTCGAAATCATCAACGCTGCTAATCAGGAGTAAAACGCACATTACCCTGTTAAGCAGAATGAATAAAGGCTCCCCTGTGTAAGGGGAGCTGTCAGCGAAGCTGACTGAGGGGTTGTCCGCAACTAATACATGCAATCCCTCCGTCTGCCCTTCGGGCAGCCACCTTCCTTTACACAAGGTAGGCTTTGGAATGTCCCTGAATCGAGGTATATTTTATGAACAAAACACCTACAACTCTTATCATCATGGACGGTTACGGTCTGCGCAACAATGAGCGTGGAAACGCAGTTGTTCACGCTGCGACCCCCGTTCTGGACAACCTGTTTGCCACCTGCGCCCACACGACCCTTTCCGCGTCCGGTCTGGATGTGGGTCTTCCCGACGGGCAGATGGGCAACAGCGAGGTCGGTCACACCAACATTGGCGGCGGCCGCGTGGTGTATCAGGATCTGCCCCGCATCACCCGCTCCATCGAGGACGGCTCTTTCTTCGATAACGAAGCCTATGCCGCCGCTATGGATGCCGCTCTGAAAAACGGCACCAATCTGCATCTCTATGGTCTGCTGTCTGACGGCGGTGTGCATTCCCACAACACCCACCTCTGGGCACTGCTGAAAATGGCAAAGATCCGCGGTCTTGACCGCGTGTATATCCATGCTTTTCTGGACGGACGCGACGTTTCTCCCACCAGCGGCAAGGACTTTGTTGCCGAGGCTGTGCAGAAGTGCAAGGAAATCGGCGTGGGCAAGATCGCCACGGTCATGGGGCGCTACTACGCCATGGACCGCGACAAGCGCTGGGATCGTCTGGAGATGGCTTATGATGCCATGGTCTACGGCCGCGGTGTCCAGAACGAGGACCCCGTGGACGCTGTCGCCCGCTCCTACGCCAACAATGTGACCGATGAATTCGTTGAGCCCGTTGTCTGCGACGAAAACGGTGTCATCGGTGACAATGACAGCATCATTTTCTTCAACTACCGTCCCGACCGTGCCCGTGAGATCACCCGAGTGTTTGTCGATCCGGAGTTTGACGGCTTCAACCGTGAGTTCTTCCCCCTGACCTACGTCTGCACCACCGAGTACGACGCTACCATGCCCAATGTTCTGGTGGCATTCCCCCGTGTGCGGGTGGAGAACGGTCTGGGTGAGTACCTCAGCCGCGCGGGGCTCAAGCAGCTTCGCATCGCTGAGACGGAGAAGTACGCCCATGTCACCTTCTTCTTCAACGGCGGTGTGGAGGATGTCTTCGAGGGTGAGGACCGCGTGCTGGTCGCCTCTCCCAAGGTGGCTACCTACGATCTCCAGCCGGAGATGAGCGCCATCGAGGTGGCGGACAAGTGCGTGGAGCGCATTGAGTCCGGCGAGTATGACGTTATCATCCTCAACTTTGCCAACTGTGACATGGTCGGTCACACCGGCGTTTATGATGCCGCTGTGAAGGCTGTGGAAACCGTTGATACCTGCGTGGGCCGTGTGGTGGAAGCCACCCGCAGCATGGGCGGCATCGCCATGATCACCGCCGACCACGGCAATGCCGAGGAGATGAGCAAGGAGGACGGTTCCCCCATGACCGCCCACACCACCAATCTGGTTCCCTTCATCCTCGTGGGCGCGGACGTGAAGCTCCGCGAGGGCAGACTGGCGGATATCGCTCCCACCATTCTGGATATCATCGGTCTGGCACGTCCCGAGGAAATGACCGGCGAAAGCCTGATCGTAAAGTAAGCCATGGAACTTCTTATCACTATTCTTGTCTGCTTTCTCGCCGGCGCGGGAGCAGGCATTGGAACCGGCTTCGCCGGAATGAGCGCGGCGGCGGTGATCGGTCCGGTCCTCGTCACCTTTCTGGGGATCAATCCCTACGAGGCGGTAGGCATTGGACTTGCCAGCGACGTGCTCGCCAGCGCCGTCAGCGCATATACTTATAAGAAAAGCGGCAATCTGGACATCAAGAACAGCATCGGCATGATGATCGCCGTGCTGCTGATGACTACCGTGGGCAGCTATGTCGCCAGCTTCCTGCCGGACAGCGCCATGGGCGGCACCTCGCAGGTCGCCATGCTGTTCATCGGTCTGCGCTTCCTGCTGAAGCCCGTCATGACCACGAAGGAGCAGATGAACAAGGGCACTGCCCGTCAACGGCTGTTCCGTTCCGTTCTGGGCGGTCTGATGGTCGGCTTTATCTGCGGCTTTGTAGGTGCGGGCGGCGGCATGATGATGCTGTTCGTCCTCACCTCCATCCTTGGCTATCAGCTCCACATGGCAGTGGGCACCAGTGTGTTTATTATGACCTTCACCGCCCTCACCGGCTGCGTGAGCCATATCGCCATCGGCGGTATGACTGAGTGGCTGAGCCTTGTGCTGTGCGTGGTGTTTACGCTGATCTGGGCACGGATCGCCGCGAGGATCGCCAACAAATCCAAGACGGAAACGCTCAACCGGGTAGTCGGCGCGGTGCTGGTGATCACCAGTATCGCCATTCTGCTGGTAAACCTCATAAAGTAAGCAAACGGAGTGCTGCTGCAGGCAGCACTCCGTTTTGCTTCTGCTTATCATTTGGATTTTTATCAACAGACTTCGTCCAAATGCGACACTTTTTGTTAAAACCTCTTGTCCAATCTCTTCCTGTGCTGTATAATAGCTCTGATTATACACCATTACGGAAGCGAGCGAATACCTATGGACGAACAATTTGAATACAGCCTCACCGCCGAGGAACGGGCAGTCCGCCGCGCGGAGCGCACCGCTGCCCGTGAGGAGCGGCGGCGCAAGCAGCGGATGCAGATGATCCGAAATCTTGCCCTTGGCGGCGGCATCTGTCTGGTTCTGGTGGTCTGCGTACTGCTGGGCATCAAGGCTTACCAGAGCTTTTCTCAGCAGGACGAAAGCAATGGCGACCCCTCCGCTCTTACCGCTCAGAAGCCGGATATCACCATTCAGCAGCCGCCGGTAGAGCCCGATCTGCCCGACCTTCCCGAGCAGCCCTACTCCCTCTCTGCCAACGAACGCACCGTGACCATCGGCGACGAGCTTTCCAGCAAATATGCCATCGTCATTGACCTGACCGGCGAGGCGATCCTCGCGCAGAAGGCTGCCGACGCGGTGGTCAGTCCCGCATCCATGACCAAGATCCTCACCCTGCTGGTCGCCGCAGAGCATGTTGAAAATCTGGACGATACATTCACCATCGACCTCTCCATCACGGACTACTGCTACGTAAACGAATGCAGCGTGGCGGGCTTTAACCGGGATGAGGCAGTCACCATCCGTGATCTGATGTACGGCACCATTCTCCCCTCCGGCGCGGAAGCAGCGTTGGGACTTGCCATCTACACCGCCGGCTCCCACGAAGCCTTCGTGGAGCTGATGAACGAGAAGGTCGCGGAGCTGGGACTGTCCGAAACAGCACATTTCACCAACTGCGTGGGACTTTACAACAAGCAGAACGTCTGCACCGTGTATGATATGGCAATGATCCTCCGCGCAGCGATGGAAAACGAGCTGTGCCGCGAGGTGCTGACCACCAAGATCCACCAGATCCCCGCAAGCGATGAGCATCCCGAGGGCATGGTGCTCTCCAACTGGTTCCTGCGCCGCATCGAGGACTATGTTCCCGACGGTATGGAGGTCATCGGCGCGAAGACCGGCTACGTTTCCCAGGCGGGAAGCTGCGCCGCCAGCATCGCCCAGACGGAGGACGGCGATTATTTCATCTGCGTCACCGCCAACACCACCAGCAGCAAGCAGTGCGTGCAGGATCACGTTCAGCTTTACACCACTTATATGGGTTATTAAGCAAAAACCGGCACCCGATCACGGGCGCCGGTTTTTGATTTGTTTTCTTACTTCAGCAGCTCGGAGAGCTCATCGATCAGCTCGCCGAACAGGGCAAGCGCATCGTTCACGGGCTTGGGAGTGCTCATATCCACGCCTGCGATCTTCAGCAGGGACACGGGATCGGTGGAGCTGCCGCCGGAGAGGAACTTGAGGTAGTCCTTGACAGCCTCCTCGCCGCCCTCCAGAATGCGCTTGCTGAGTGCCATAGCGGCGGAGAAGCCGGTAGCGTACTGGTAGACGTAGAAGTGGCGGGAGAAGTGGGGGATACGTGCCCACTCGATGGCGATCTCCTTATCGCAGACCACATCCTCACCGTAGTAGGTCTTGTTCAGATCGTAGTAGATCTGCTCCATGCGGTCGGCGGTCAGAGGCTCGCCGGTCTCAGCCACGCGGCTGATCTCCAGCTCGAACTCAGCGAACATGGTCTGGCGGTACAGGGTGGTGCGGAACTGCTCAAGGAAGTAGTTAATGAGCACCGCGCGCTGCTTCTTATCGGTGGTGCGCTTGAGCAGATACTGCATCAGCAGCGCCTCGTTGCAGGTGGAAGCGACCTCTGCCACGAACAGAACATAGTCGGAGTAGATGCCGGGCTGATACTTGTGGCTCAGATAGGAGTGCATGGCGTGACCCATCTCGTGAGCCAGCGTGAACTCGCTGTTGAGGGTGTTCTTGTGGTTGAGCAGAACGAAGGGGTGAACGGGAGCGCCGATGGAGTAGGCACCGGAGCGCTTGCCCTCGTTCTCATAAACGTCCATCCAGCGCTGCTCGAAGCTGCTCTTGAGGACGGTATGATACTCCTCACCCAGCACCTTGGTAGCCTCCAGAACCTCGTCACGGGCCTGCTCAAAGCTGATCTCGGCATCTGCCTCGGGCAGCATGGAGGCATAGATATCATACATGTGCAGTTCGTCAAGACCCATGGCTTTCTTGCGCAGTCCCATGTAGCGGTGCAGCTTGTCCAGATTCTGGTGGACAGCCTCAATGAGGTTGTGATACACAGCGGTGGGGACTTCTACGGGCTGCAGAGCGCTCTCCAGACTGTTCTCATACTTGCGGGCGCGGGAATAGAAGATATCCTTGCGCACCTGAGCGTTCAGCATGGAAGCCAGCGTGTTGCGGTAGCTGCCGTACACACCGTACAGACCCTTGAAGGCGTTCTCGCGCAGGACACGGTCCTCACTCTCCATGAGGGAGATGTAGGAACCGTTGGTCAGATTGTACTCCTTGCCGTCCTTGTCGGTGACCTTGGGGAACTTCATGTCCGCGTCGTTGAAGGTGCGGAAGATATTGCCGGCAGCCTGAGAGACCTCGCTGACGGAAGCCATCAGATTTTCCTCCTCAGGAGAGAGGATGTGGGGCTTGTTCAGACGGGCCTTGGTCAGATAGCGGCGGTACTTCTCCAGCTCGGGCTTCTCGGCGTAGAATTTATCGAGAGTCTCATCACTGATGGCGACCAGCTCGGGACCTGCAAAAGCACCGGCACGGCCCAGCTGCACCATGAAGCTGGAGCAGCGGCCCTTCATTGCCTGATAGGAGCTGTTGGTGGTGTCCTCATCCAGACGGATGAAGGCATAGATGTTCAGACTGCTCAGACGGTCGTCAATAGACTCCTCAAAAGACAGATACTCATACAGGGTCTCAGCGCTCTCGCCCAGACGACCCTTGTAGGATGCGATCTTCTCGGGCAGGTCGGCACAGGCCTCCAGCTCTGCGTACCATGCTTCGTCATTTGCGTACAGATCAGCGGTGTTCCAGCAGTATGCAGGATCCATCTCGCTTCTCTTGAGAATCTTGATTTCCTTAGCCATTAATTAATCCTCCGTTATGTATTTGGCGCTTGTGTGCGCCTTGTTTACCATGTTACAGCATATCACAATCCGGTGTTTGGGGCAATGTTATCCGCGCGCCGCGGCATATTTTCAGCGAAGTATCTTGAAAAGGGACTGCATTTTTGTCACATTTCACTTCCCCATTCTCTTGTTTTCCGTGGTATGATGAAGACAAATCCTTTCACGGAGAAACCGCCATGAAACTGACCGCCCCGAGTTATTACCCCGCCTTTCGCTGCATTGCCGACCAATGCCGCCATAGCTGCTGCATCGGCTGGGAGATCGACGTTGACGCGGAGAGCCTTGAAAAATACGCATCCCTCCCCGGCGAGCTGGGCAGTGAAGTACGCGCCAGCATTGTGACAGAGGACGACTGCGCCCATTTCCGCCTGGCAGAGCATGACCGCTGTCCGTTTCTTAATGAACAGGGCTTATGCCGCATGATCCTCGGCTTCGGTGAGGATATCCTCTGCCAGATCTGCCGGGATCACCCCCGATTTTATCACGAATTTTCTGACCATACCGAGGTAGGTCTGGGACTCTCCTGCGAGGCGGCGGCACAGCTGATCCTCGCCCAAACCGAACCGCTGGAGTTCATTACCCTTGAGAACGACGGCGCAAACGAACTGCCCGACGAGTACGAGCAGTATATCCTCGCTCTACGCCGCCAGCTTCTTGGTCTTCTGGAGGATGAAAGCTGGACATTGGAAGAACGGCTCTTAACCATTCTCGACCTCTGCGGCGTATCCCTCCCGGAAAAGAGCGGCGCGGAATGGGCGGAGCTTTTCCGCTCTCTGGAGCGGCTGGACAGCGCGTGGGACACCGTTCTGGACACGCTGACACAGCCGGAACAGCCCCTTGCAGACGAGTGGGACCGCCCGTTTATCAATCTCGCCGCCTATTTCCTCTTTCGCCATCTCCCCGCCGCCCTTGACGATGGAGAACCGGAGGCACATGCCGCCTTCGCAGTGCTCAGCACACTGATCCTCCGCCGCCTGTTTGCCGCCGCGCCGCGGCAAAGCATGGATACCCTCGTGGAGCTTTCCCGCATGTACTCCTCCGAGATCGAATATTCCCCGGAAAACACCGATGCACTGACAGCGCTTTTCCAAATCGACGCAGAAATGTAACATTTTTCTGTTCATCTTGCAGAAATGTATTGATTTTGTGATTTATGTGTGTTAAACTCTAGTTGCAGCCAGTCAAAACCACCACAGGGGAGATCAACTCCCCAAGTACAAGAAGGAGGACACACGATGAACATTGCAAGCGCAGGCGCCGTTCCCGCCGGAACAAGCATCGCAAACGTCGCCCACGGTCTGAGCCTGACGGTGATGAAAAAGGGCATGGATACGCAGGAGCAACTCGCTTCCAACCTGATCCAGAAGATGATGCCCTCCACCCCCGGCAAGGGACAGTATATTGACATCTATGTGTGACGCAAAAAGCACCGCCCGACCGGGCGGTGCTTTTACATTTTTGATTTTCTTACTCCTCAACGACCTCGGCATCAGGGGCGTTCTTCTGAACGCTTTCAATGCCGTTCTCGCAGGAAGCCTTTGCCTTGTAGCCCTCGGAAACGGCGATGATCTCACCATTGCGGGCCTTCAAACGGAAACGGAACTCGCCGCCCTTGTCCTCATACATCTCGAACTTGGGATTGGTCTTGGTCTCAAAGCCCTCGACGGTCTGATCCTCGATATTGGCGATGGGAGCATTCTTACGCACGCTCTCAATACCGTTCTCGCAGGCTGCCCTGGTGGTGTACACCTCAGAGGTAGCGATGACCTGACCGTTGCCCGCCTTCAGATCGAACTTCACACCGGAAGGAACTGTACGGATCACAAATTTGCTCATAATACGTCCTTTCTCCGCAAGGTGCGGCTTAAAATGATACATTTTTACTATAACATGCCGCCGTTTTCTTGTCAACGTCGGCACAAAAAACGAGAGTACCGCAGCTTTTTGCGGTACTCTCGTCAAATTTTTACTGCAACAGGTAATTTCTCACCAGGATCTGCAGAAGCTCATCTCTGTCGATCTTGCGGATCAGCGTTCTTGCCTGATTGTAGTTCGTGATGTAGGTGGGGTCCTCGGACAGGATATAGCCTACGATCTGATTGATGGGATTGTATCCCTTCTCCTCCAGCGCACGGTAGACCTCGACCAGAACGCGTCTGATCTCAGCATCCTGTTCGCTGGCGAAATCAAATTTGCGGGTATAATCTTCCACTGCCGCACCACCTTTCTGCAAATTAAGATTAGTATACTCAAATTTGCTAACGCTGTAAAGAGAAAAATCTGGAATGTTACAGAGTTTTAATATTCGACCGTTTTCTCAGCGCAGAACCGCGCCCAGCTCGTTCTTCAGCGCGTCAAGAATAGTCTGGACCTCCTCGTCCGCCTCTGCGGCGACGATATTGCGCTCATCGGAGCGGATGGTCAGGCTGAAGGCGACGCTCTTGCTGTCCTCAGCGATGCCCTTGCCCTGATAGATATCGAACAGCTCCACGCCCCGCAGCAGCTTGCCGCCCGCCTTGCGGATGCAGGCAGTCAGCGCGCCGACGGTGATCTCACGCTTGCAGACCACGGCGATATCGCGGGTCACAGCGGGATACTTGGGCAGGGGAGTATACTGGGCATCAACCCCCTGCGCCTCAAACAGGGCGGTCATGTTCAGCTCCGCGCAGTACAGCTCGCAGTCCACGCCGTAATTCTTCGCAACGGCGGGGTGGATCTGACCCACCACGCCCAGCAGCTTGCCATCGGCATACACACCGGCGCAGCGACCGGGATGATAGGAGGGATCGGAGTTACAGGGGATAAATTCGGTATTTTCCGCGCGCAGATCCTTCAGAATGACCTCCACCGCGCCCTTGATAGCAAAGAAATCCATATCGTCGCCGTAAGCGCCCAGGGTCAGCATACGGCTCTCGTGGGCCAGACCGTCCTCGCCGCCGGGGAGATAGATCTTGCCGATCTCGTACAGGCGGACATTCTGGTTGCGGTAATTGAAGTTGCGGGTCAGGATCTCCAGCATGGAGGGGAGGGTAGTGGTGCGCATGATGGAGGTATCCTCGCCCAGAGGATTGAGGATCTTCAGACTCCCGCGCAGGGGCTCATCCTTCGCCCAGCCGATCTTATCATAGTAAGTGGGGGAGATGAAGGAATAGGTGATGATCTCGCTGTAGCCGCAGGTACGGCAGAGCTGACCCAGGCGGTTCTCCAGCTTCTGCTCAGCGGTGTAGCCGCCGCGGGTGGTCTCGCCCCGCTGGAGGGTGGTGGGGATATTGTCATAGCCGTGGAAACGTGCCACTTCTTCAGCAAGGTCGGAGTAGTGCTTCACGTCTGCACGCCAGGAAGGAACGGTGATGCTCTCGCCATCCACACCAAAGTCCAGCTTGCGGAGGATCTCCTGCATCTCGGAAACAGAAACGTCAGTACCCAGCAGGGCGTTGACCTTCTCGGGGCGCAGCTCCAGCACAGTGGGATGGGGAACGTAGTTGAGAATGTCGATCACGCCGTCCACGACCTCACCCGCGCCCAGCATTTCCACCAGCTCACAGGCACGGTCAACGGCGGGGAGGGTGTTCATGGGGTCAAGACCCTTCTCAAACTTGGCGCTGGCCTCGGTACGCATACCCAGAGCCAGAGCAGTCTTGCGGATGCAGGTACCGTCAAAGGTAGCGGACTCGAAAACGACATCGGTGGTGTCTTCCACGATCTCGCTGTTCTCGCCGCCCATGATGCCCGCAAGACCCACGGCGCGGTGCTCGTCAGCAATGACCAGCATATTGGGGGTAAGCTTGCGAACGTTGCCGTCCAGCGTGGTCAGCTCCTCGCCCTCCCCGGCACGGCGGACGATGATCTTGCCGCCCTTCACATAGCGGTAATCGAAGGCGTGCATAGGCTGGCCGTACTCCAGCATGACATAGTTTGTGATATCAACGATATTGTTGATGGGGCGCACACCCATGGCACGCAGGCGCTCGCGCATCCACTTGGGGGAGGGTCCGATCTTCACGTTGCGGACCATACGGGCGCTGTAACGGGGGCAGAGATCGGCAGCGGGGGTCTCCACATCCAGCAGCTCAATAAGATTACCCTCTGCGCCGCCCTTGACCTCGGGGGTGTGCAGCTTCAGCTCCTTATTGAAGGTTGCCGCCGCCTCGCGGGCCAGACCGATGACGCTCAGACAGTCGGGACGGTTGGGAGTGATCTCAAACTCGACCACATGGTCGTCAATACCGGCAACGGTGCGCATATCGTCACCGGGCTTGCAGCCGGCAAGCTCCGGATCGTCGGAGAGGATCCAGATGCCGTCCTCATAGGCTGCGGGGAAATCACGCTGATCCAGCCCCAGCTCCTTGAAGGAGCAGAGCATACCGTTGGACACTTCGCCGCGCAGCTTGCCCTTCTCGATCTTCACGCCGCCGGGCAGGGTGGACTTGTGCTTGGCAACTGGAACGAGGTCGCCCTCCTTCACATTCTGGGCACCGGTGACGATCTGGGTGGGCTCGCCGTCGCCGCAGTCGATCTGGCAGACCCACATATGGTCGCTGTTCTCGTGGCGCTTGAGGGACAGCACCTTACCGACAACAACATTGGAAATTTCCTCGCCCTGCACCTCGGTGACTTCCACCTTGGAGCCGGAGAGGGTCATCGCCTCAGCAAATTCTTTATCATTGGCATCAATGGATACAAACTCATTGAGCCACTTACGACTTAAATTCATGTATATTCCTCCTAAATCAGGAAAGTCTCACAGAGTTTCGCCGCCGCGCGGCGAAATAAATTCAAATCTGTTTTTCACGGCGGCGTGTACGTCGGGAAAAACACTTCTCGCTCCGCAAACGTGCGAGCACAGCGAGTGCGCTGCAGCGGAGTGTATCTCAATTTTAAGGGTTTATTCCTTAAAATTGACTTAAAAAGCGCATATCGTTTTCGAAAATCAGGCGCAGATCTGCGATCTTGAAGCGGCGCATGGCGATACGCTCAAGACCCAGACCGAAGGCCCAGCCGGAGTAGACCTCGCTGTCAATACCGCTCATCTCAAGAACCCTGGGATGGATCATGCCGGCGCCCAGCACCTCGATCCAGCCTTCGCCCTTGCAGGTGGGGCAGCCCACGCCGCCGCACTTGTGGCACTGGACGTCCATCTCGCAGGAGGGCTCGGTGAAGGGGAAGTGGTGGGGGCGGAAGCGGGTCTTAGTGCCCTTGCCGTAGAGCTGCTCAACCAGGGTGTTGAGGGTGCCCTTCAGATCTGCCATAGTCACACCCTTGTCGATGACCATGCCCTCCACCTGATGGAACATGGGGGAGTGGGTGGCATCCACCTCGTCCTTGCGGTAGACACGGCCGGGGGCGATGATGCGGATGGGAAGCTCACGGCTCTCCATAGCGCGAACCTGCATGGGGCTGGTCTGGCTGCGGAGCATGACGCGGCTGTCCTCGTCAAAGTAGAAGGTATCCGACCAGTCGCGGGAGGGGTGGCCCTCCTCGGCGTTGAGACGGTCGAAGTTGTAGGTAGCAAGCTCCACCTCGGGGCCGTCCAGAACGTCAAATCCCATGCCGATGAAGATCTCCTTGATCTCGTCAAGGGCGATATACATGGGGTGGCGGTGACCGACGGACACGGTCTTGCCGGGGATGGTCACGTCAATGGTCTCATCCAGAAGACGCTGCTCCAGAGCGGCATTTTCCAGAGCGGCGGTGCGCTCCTCCAGCGCGTTCTCCAGTGCGGCGCGGACATCGTTTGCCAGCTGTCCCATGACAGGGCGCTCCTCAGCGGTGAGCTTGCCCATCATCTTCAGAACGCCGGTCAGCTCGCCCTTCTTGCCCAGATACTGCACACGCAGGGCATCCAGCGCGGCGAGATCTGCCGCATTTTCAAAGGCACTGAGCGCCTCCGAGCGAATCTTTGCCAGTTGATCTCTCATGTTGGTTAACTCCTTTTCAGAAATTGTTTACAAAAACAAAAATGCCCTTCATCCCACAATTTTGGGACGAAAGGCAAGCCTTCCGCGGTACCACCCGCATTTGCGCGGAAATTCCGCGCACACTTTTACCCCGGTAACGGAGGGTAAGTCCGTTCTGCTCTCACAGACCGCTCCCGGGCGAACCAAGCGACACACATCAGGGCGGCTTTCAGCCGGTGACCGCCCCTCTCTTGGATGCGCAAGCACGCTATTTTCCCGTTCAACGCATTTTCCAACTAAGAATTGTTTATATCACATTCTATTTTGTTTTGCAAGGGGAAAACCTGAAATTTTCGCGATCCGAAGTGGTAAATCGCTGTTATCCAGCAGAAATTTAGTATGCAAAGCATCTTGATAAATTCTCCCAAAGTGTTATAGTAGTGGTATTGTACATATTTCGACAAAAGGAGAAGTCTATGAACGCAAAGCAGAATGACCGCCAGCAGCAGCGCGCGCAGATGATGCTGAACGAACCCATCTCCCGCGTGATCCCCAAGATGGCGATCCCCACCATTGTCGCCTTTCTTATCAACTCCATCTACTCGCTGGCGGACACCTATTTTGTTTCCTCCCTCGGCACCAACGCCACCGCCGCGGTGAGTGTCAACGCCTCGCTGGATCAGCTCATTATGATGACCGGCTCCCTCCTCGCCATCGGTGCCAACAGCTACATCGCCCGCCTGCTGGGAGAAGGGAAGGACAAGAAGGCAAGCACCGTCCTGTCCTCCGCGTTTTTTATCGCCTTCGGTCTGGGACTTGCACTGACCCTCATCGGCATCACCTTTATGACCCCCATGGTGCGGCTGCTGGGCGCCACCCCCACCTGTGAGCAGTACTCCATTGAATACGCTACCTACGTCCTACTCGCCGCGCCGTTCATGGCGTCCAGCTTCGTGATGAACCAGTGCCTGAGAAGTGAAGGCAGCGCCACGCTTTCCATGATCGGCATGGGCTTTGGCGGTATTCTCAACTGCGTTCTTGACCCTATTTTTATTTTTGGTCTGGATATGGGTGTCGCGGGCGCATCTCTCGCCACCGCCATCTCCAAGCTGGTGAGCTTCGCCATTCTGATCTTCCCCTACATCACCCGCAGAAGCCTTCTGCACCTCTCCATCCGCAATTTCCACCCCACCACCAGCATTCTCACTCAGATCATCAGCGTCGGCTCCTCCTCCATGTTCCGCTCGGGTCTGGCGGTGGTGGCGGGCATCATGCTCAACGATCTGGCGGGCAATATCTCCGATGCTGTCCTTGCGGGCATCGGCGTCACCACCAAGATCATGATGTTCCCCTTCAGCATTATTCTCGGGTTTGGCAGCGGATTCCAGCCGGTTGCGGGCTTCAACTGGGGCGCGAAGCGCTATGACCGCGTGCGGGAGAGCTACCGCTTCTCGTCTATCGTGGCGCTGATCGGCTCCACTGCTATGGCGCTGGTCGTTGGTATCTTTGCCAACGAGATCATCCTCGCCTTTGCAGGCTCCGACCCCCAGATGCAGGAGATCGGCGCGCTGTCTATCCGACTGCAGTGCATCGCACTGCCCATCCACGCATGGGTGGCGGTGGTCAATATGTTCTGTGTAGGTCTGGGCAACGCCAAGGGCGCGTTTATTCTCGCCACCGCCCGGCAGGGAAGCTGCTTTATCCCCATTCTGTACCCCATGGCGTACCTCTGGGGCGCTTACGGTGTCGCCTCCGTGCAGGCAGTGGCGGACGTTCTGACGCTGGTGCTGGCCGTGCCCATCATTATCGGTATGCTGAGGAAGGTCAGTGATGCGGAGAAGGGCTTGCTGGCGGAGGAAAATTGAATTCCGCGCAGAGCGTCGCATACGCGGCGCTCTGTTTTGTTTCTCCCATCCCCCTTGGAGGCTTGCGGGAATGGGCGGAAGGTGGTATAATACCACCCAAAATCCAACAAATCCAAGGAGGGGCGCGTCATGGCACATGAACACAGCTACGATCACACCCATGAACATACCCACAGCCACGAATATATGCACGAGCACGGTCTTCCTCACGACCACGGTCACGTCCACGAGAACCAGAAGGCGGTCATCAACCGCCTAGCCCGCGCCATCGGGCATCTGGAGAAGGTAAAAAGCATGGTGGAGGAGGGGCGCGACTGCTCCGAGGTGCTGGTGCAGCTTGCGGCAGTGCGCTCCGCGCTGGACAATACCGGAAAGGTGATCCTCAAGGACCACATGCGCCACTGCGTGGTGGATGCCGTGGCGGCAGGGGACCAGGCGAGCATTGATGACCTCTGCATGGCGATCGACAAGTTTATGAAGTGATACCACACATTGACAAATCCAGCATTACACGCTATGATATAAGGTAATCAATTTATATAAAAAGGAGAGACCAATATGACCGGCGACAGTGACGAACCTCGAAACAAGTACACCGTCCTTTCCCAGCGCTTCCCCCGCTCCGGTATTCCGTCACCCATGCGGTGCTGACAGCCCACGGCGCACGATTTTGGAAGCATAATGCTATCATTGCATACCGGAAAGGAGTCATATCCTCACTATGGATACCGATATTGGGATACTTTTTGCGTTATTACTGTTCTTGATCATTGGCGGCGGCTATTTTGCCGCATCCGAAACGGCATTCGCCTCCGTTAACGCCCTGCGCATTAAGCAGCGGGCGGAAAACGGCGAAACCAGAGCCCAGCGGGCACAGTATGTCCTTGACCACTTCAACAAGGCGCTGTCCACGCTGCTTATCGGCAACAACATCATGCACATCGGCACCGCCTCCATCGCCACCTATCTTGTCACCAAGCTCTGGGGCGAGGGGTACACCGCCTATTCCACCATCGTTACCACCGTGGTGGTGTTTCTGGTGTCGGAAATGATCCCCAAGCAGCTTGCCAAGGACAAGCCGGAGACTATGGCGCTTCTCTTCGCGCCCTCCCTCCGGGCATTGATGCTCCTGCTGACCCCCGTTTCCTTCTTCTTTGACAACCTCTCCGCCTTTATCGCAAAGCTTCTGCCTGCGAAACAGGAACCCACCGTCACCGAGGACGAGCTTGCCTACCTGATCGACACACTGGCGGAAAATGAGAGCGAGCCAGAGGGCAAGCGCCGCAGCGCCCTGCTGCGCTCCGCACTGGACTTCGACAGCCGCACCGTCAGCGAGGTCATGACCCCGCTGGACAAGATGGTTGGCATCGAACTGACCATGACGGACGAGCAGGTGAAGGAGATCATCCGCAGCAACAAGCATTCCCGTCTGCCTGTCTATCTGGGCACACCGGATAACATCGTCGGCATTCTGGATATCCGCACCTACATCCGCGACCAGCTCTCCAACGGAAAGAAAAGTCGTCTGCACCAGCTCACCCGCAAGACCGTCCGTGTCCCCGGCAGCAAGCTGATCGACGATCTTCTGGACGAGATGACCCAGTCCCGCACCCACATGTGCGCCGTGGCGGACGATGCCGGAAGAGTTATCGGCATCATCACCGTGGAGGACATTCTGGAGGAGCTGGTGGGCGAGATCATGGACGAGGACGACGTTGGCAGCGTTGACACCGCGATGGGAGGTGAGCGCGCATGATGCCTTACCTGTTTATCGTCTTTCTGCTGATCTGCTCGGCGTTTTTCTCCTCCACGGAGATCGCCTTTGCCTCTGCCAACAAGACCCGTCTGAAGCAGCGCGCCGAAAGCGGCTCCCGCCGGGATAAGTGGGCGTTGGAGATCAGCGACCATTACGACAAGGCGCTGTGCGCCATTCTGATCGGCAACAATCTGGTCAATATCGCGTCCTCCTCCGTGGCTACCGTCATCGCCATGTCGCTGGTGGGTGACGCGGGTGTTGCCATCGCAACGGGCGTTATGACCGTTCTGCTGCTCATCTTCGGCGAGATCATGCCCAAGCAGCTCGCCAAGCAGTTCTGCGATTCTTACGCCGTCGCCGCCGCGCCCCTGCTGCGGCTGTTTATGACCATCACCCGTCCGCTGGTGTTTATCTTTATGAAGATGATCGCCGTGCTGTCCCGCCTGTGGGGCGGCAGTCAGCAGGACGACAGCATCACCATCGAGGACATCGCCTCCATTATCGAGACCGTTGAGGAGGAGGGTGTCATCGACGAGGATTGCAGTGAGCTTCTGCAGTCCGCCATTGAGTTTGACGAAACCGAGGCGCGGGAGATCATTACCCACCGCATGGATATGCTGGCACTGGACATCAACGATGATCCCGACGAGATCATCGCCGCCGCGCTGGAATCCCGCTACTCCCGCATTCCCATCTATGACGGGCGGATCGACAATATCATCGGCATTTTGCAGGTCAACCACCTGCTGCGTGAGCTGATGGACGGCAACAAGCCCCGCATCGGTGACCTCATCACCGATGTGGAGTTCGTTCCCCAGACCAAGAAGCTGCCCGCCGTGCTGGAGCAGCTGCGTCAGCACAAGAACCACATGGCAGTCGTCACCGATGAATACGGCGGCACCTTCGGCATCATCACCATGGAAGATATTCTGGAAGAGCTGGTTGGCGATATCTGGGACGAGACCGACGAGATCGACCCCGACATCACTGACGAGACCGAAAACGGCTTTACTATGGACGGTGCCATGATGCTCAGCGACTTCCTTGAGCATATCGAGGTCGAGGACGAGGATCTGGAGGACTACATCACCACCGTGGGCGGCTGGGCGACCGAGGTCCTCGGTGATTACCCCGACGAGGGGCAGTCCTTCCGCTACCGTGACTATGTCATCACCATTGAGGAGATCGACGAATTCCGCGTCACCCGGCTGCGGGTCCTGCATGATCCGCAGGAGGACAGCGGGGAAGAGGAAGATTGATATTAATAGACGGGGGTGCTGCGGTAAGCGGCACTCCCGTTTTTTGCAAAATTTTCCAGTGAATTTTCGTTTTTCTCTTGACATTCTCCATGTTCGATGCTATGATGACCGCAGAATTTTGAAAGAAAGGAGCAAAACCATGTCCATGAATATCTACAGTGTCAACAGAATTATCGGTTGTTTTGCTCCTTTGCGCGCATTTTAAGGCATTTTTACGTCTATCGAATGTGTAATAGCAGGGTGCAGGCAACCGCCTGCACCCTTTTTTTGCGCTTTTTTGTCATCTTCTTTCCCGGTGATCTCACGACCGGGGAACGGGAAATACTTCAAGGAACGGAGAATTGATATGAGTTCCAAAAAAACTGATACCCAACAGAAAGAGAAGGCGGCGCTGCTCTGGCGCTTTCTCAAGGGCTCCAAGCGGTTCTTTCTGGCAACGATCCTGTCTGCCGCTGTGACCACGCTGGCGGACATGCTCCAGCCCCAGATCATCCGTGCCGCCGTGGACTGCGCCATTGGCGGAAAGGAGGGGGATTTCCCCCCGTTCGTCATGGAGCTGGTAGACCGCGTGGGCGGCTTCGCCTATCTGGGCGAGCACCTGTGGATGATGGCGCTGGCGGTCATCTTCGTGGCAATGTTTCAGGTGGTTAGCCAGTACACCTTCCGCGTCTACAACACCAAGGCATCGGAAACGCTGGTCAAGACCATGCGTGACAGTCTGTTCTCCCGCATTGAGCGGCTGCCCTTCGCGTGGCACATGAAGAACAAGACCGGCGATATCATCCAGCGCTGCACCTCGGACATTGAAACCACGAAAAACTTCCTCTCCGAGCAGATGACCGGCATTTTCCGCATTGTGATACTGCTGATCCTCTCCATCACCTTTATGCTCTCCATGCACCCGCTGCTGACGCTGATCGCTCTGATCCCCGCTCCCGCGATCATTCTCTACTCCATCCACTTCCACAAGAAGATCCACGACGGCTTCATGGAGTGCGACGAGAACGAGGGCAAGCTCTCCGCCATGGCGCAGGAGAACCTCACCGGTGTGCGTGTGGTCCGCGCCTTCGGCCGTGAGCGCTCCGAGATCGACAAGTTTGAGAAGCAGAACAGCTTCTACACCGGTCTGTGGGAGAAAATGGCGAAGATCATGTCCCAGTTCTGGAGCGTTTCGGATATTTTCTCCGGTCTGCAGGTCATGCTGGTGGTGGTGTTTGGCGCGTACTTCTGCGTCAGCGGCAGTCTTACCGAGGGTGAGTACATCGCCTTCATCTCCTACAACTCCCAGCTGGTCTGGCCCATCCGCCAGCTGGGCAGAATGATCTCCGAGCTGAGCAAGGCGGGCGTTTCCATCGACCGCGTATTCTACATTATGAATTCCCCCATTGAGCAGGACGCGCCCGACGCCGAGGAAGCCCCCATGGACGGCGATATCTGCTTTGACGGCGTTTCCTTCGCCTATGAAAACTCCCCCGAGATCCTGCACGATATCTCCTTCACCGTCAAGGCAGGCACCACGCTGGGTATTCTGGGCGGCACCGGCAGCGGAAAGTCCACGCTGATGCTTCTGCTGGACAAGCTGTACCCTCTGGAGGATGGGAAGGGCTCCATCACCATCGGCGGCACAGACATTCGGAAGATCAAGACTGATCATCTCCGCCGCAATATCGGCATGGTGCTGCAGGAGCCGTACCTGTTCTCCCGCACCATCGCGGAGAACATCGGCATCGTTTCCCCAGCGCTTAACATGGAGGAAGTCCGCAGGGCGGCGCGGGCGGCAAGCCTTGATGACACCATCACATCCTTTACACAGGGCTACGAAACGATGGACGGCGTACGGGGCGTGACCCTCTCCGGCGGTCAGAAGCAGCGCGCCGCCATCGCCAGAACCCTGACCACGGATACCCCCATCCTCATTTTTGACGACTCTCTCTCCGCCGTGGACACCGAGACCGACGCCAAGGTGCGCCGCGCCATCCGCGAGCGCTTCGGCAAGGCAAGCGTCATCCTCATTTCCCACCGCATCACCACGCTGTCCTCCGCGGACAAGATCATCGTCCTCGACCGGGGACGCATCGCCGAGGAGGGCACCCATGAGGAGCTGAAGTCCGCCGGCGGTATTTACCAGAAGATCTACGAAACCCAGAGCGGCTCCCCGGAGGTGAGCGCAGTATGAAAGAACAAACGACAACACATCTCAAATTCTTCGGGATCGGGCGAATCCTGCCGTTCCTGAAGAAAGTAAAAAACCTGATCTTTGTCATGGTTTTCTTTGGACTCATGGGCAGCGCCACGGACATTATCCTGCCCCAGTTCCAGCGCTACGCACTGGATCATTACATTGCCGGGGGCGTGTTCGACACCATCGCTGTCTTTGTGATCCTCTACATTTTAACGCTGCTGGTGGCGGCAGGCTCCAACTACATCTCCTGCGCCCTTGCTACGATCGTTGAAATGCGGGTCAACCGCGAGCTGCGGCAGACGGGCTTCCGCCATTTGCAGACACTGTCCTTCTCCTACTTCAACCAGAACAGCGTGGGCTATATCCACGCCCGTCTGATGAGCGACACCTCCCGCATCGGAGGTCTGGTGAGCTGGACGCTGGTGGACTGCATCTGGCGCGTTTCCTACCTGGTGGGCGCCATTGCCATGATGCTCGTTATGAACACGAAGCTTGCGCTGATGGTGCTGTCCATCCTGCCGCTGTTCGTGGTGCTGTACGCGGTGTTCCAGAAGAAGCTCATCCGCGTCAACCGCGAGGTGCGTGAGGTCAACTCCCGCATCACCGGCAACTTCAATGAGGGCATCACCGGCGCGAAGACCATCAAATCCCTCGCCATTGAGGACAAGATGGAGCACCGCTTCACCGAGGAGACGGAAAATATGCGCGCCAAGACGGTGCAGGCATCCCGCCTGCGAGGCATGTTTGCCGGAACCATGAACCTCGCCAGCAGCATCGCTCTCGCCATCGTCCTCTGGAAGGGCGGATACATCGCCGCCGAGGAAATGGGTACCTTCTCCGTGTTCATGTCCTACGCGCAGGGCATGATGGAGCCCCTGCGCTGGCTGGTGGATATCGTTTCCGACCTTATCACCACGCAGGTCAACATCGAACGCTTCACAAACCTCCTTGCGGTGAAGTCCGATGTGATCGACACGCCGGAGGTCATCGAAAAGTACGGCGACAGCTTCGATCCCAAGCGTGAGAATTGGGAAGAATTGAAGGGTGATATTGAGTTTAAGAATGTGACCTTCCAGTACCCCGACGGCGACGAGACCGTGCTGGAGAATTTCTCCCTCAAGGTGCCCTTCGGCACCCACCTTGCCATCGTGGGCGAGACCGGAGCGGGCAAATCCACCCTCATCAATCTGGTTTGCCGCTTCTACGAGCCCACCGAGGGGCAGGTGCTCATTGACGGACGGGATGCCCGGGAGCGCTCCCAGCTCTGGCTCCACTCCGCCATCGGCTATGTGCTGCAAACGCCCCACCTGTTCTCCGGAACGGTGCGGGAAAACCTCTTGATGGGCAAGGAGGATGCCACGGAAGAAGAAATTTGGGCAGCCATCCGCGCCGTTTCCGCCGAGGATGTCATTGCCCATCTGGAAAACGGGCTGGACACGGACGTTGGTGAGGGCGGCGACCTGCTCTCCACGGGCGAAAAGCAGCTCATCTCCTTCGCCCGCGCGGTGCTTGCCGATCCCCGCATTCTGATCCTTGACGAAGCCACCGCCTCTGTGGACACCATGACGGAAGCACGCATCCAGGCGGCAATGGAGGGCGTCACGGCAGGGCGCACTTCTCTGATGATCGCCCACCGCCTGTCCACTGTCCGCAACGCGGACGTGATCCTTGTAGTCAGAAACGGAAGAATCGTGGAGCAGGGGACTCACGATGAGCTTCTCCGCAAGCATGGCTACTACTTCGAGCTGTACACCCGCCAATACGAGGACGAAGCCACCGCGCAGCTTTTGGGATAAGAATCATAACGAGGCAGTTTGCACGCAAGCTGCCTCGTTTCCAGCGTGTCAAAAAAGTCTCCGACTTTTTCAGACACGCTTCAAAAATGCCGTTACTTTTGCTCTGCAATGCGCCGCAAAAGTGCAGGCTGCGCCTGTCGCACGCCTTGCGAGGCAAGGCTTAGCGAGGCATTCGATTTCATTTGAGGAGGGCTTTGCCCCCTCAAGCTCCCCCACGCAACGGGAAAGTTCATCCTGAAAGATGGTAGTTTTTTGACAGACTGATAACGAGGCAGCTTGCACGCAAGCTGCCTCGTTTCTTTACAGATAGTATCACTGGATTTTGCCCTGGAATTTCT